>JALWNV010000180.1 GCA_027083665.1 Helicobacteraceae bacterium | reverse complement strand
TCGCACAGCGGTTCGATCGCATCGTAGACCTCCGACGGCATCACCGGCACCGCAACATACAGCGCTCCCGGGGTCTGTCCGAGAACGGTTTTGATCGCACACATCAGTTTCAGGCCGCTCTCGGCCCCTTCATCGACAAGCAGGACGTTCTTCGAATTGAAATCCGCCAGCGGCCGGCCCTTCCGGTAATGATAGATCATCGAGAGGATCTTCTCCTCATGCCGGCGGTGCGCTTCGCCGTAGATATAGTCATACTGTATCCCGAACGCCTGCACCAGGTCGTCGTTAATGACGATCTCTTCGCTTTCGCTTACCCGGCCCAACTCGCATTCGGGGTTGTTGGGAGCCATAATGGATTCGCCGAACATCCACTCCACGACCAGGTCGTTTCCGTCTCGCAAAGCGTCGGCAATCATCACGCCGCCTTCGGAAACGGCCACAAGCATCCATTGCTCTTTTAGCATCTGTTCAAACGGCAGCAGCTCATGCAGCCGCTGTGCCGCCGCCTTTCGGTTTGCATACCGCTGTTTCATGATCCGTCCAATGCATTCGTCAGTTTATAATTCACTTCCGTACCCCCGATCGGCTTGAATTCCACCGTGAAATAGACATAGCGGTCGAATACGGAGGAAGCCTCGTTTTTTGTCAGGATCGGACGATTGTTCTCCACATAGCGCATTCCGAACTTCCAGCACCGTTTTGAATAGCTGAACCCGATTTCCGCCATCTTCTTCACACCGGCTTCCAGGTCATAGGCATAACGGCCGAAATAGCGGTAACGTCTGCTGTAGCGGTAGTCGGCATCGAACGTCAGATAATTGACATAGGCAATACCGTCTTCCGTCACCTGGCTTTCGTACAGGTCTGTTACGCCCGCATTGAACGCTCCGTCACCGTATCGAAGCGAATTGAGTGTTTTCGACAGGGTTCGGCGGTCGTAATTGTAAAACAGATCGGAATAGAGCGATATCCGCGGAGTGATCCGCCAGTCAAGCTCGTTTTCCAGTTCGCTCAGACGCTCGTTGAGCCGATCGAATGAGAGCCGCTGTGTGATACGGTGATAAAGAATCTGTTCGCCTTTGCCGTCGACGAAGAACTGGCTGAATTTCATATCCAGCGACTCCTCGATCTCATTGATCGTATAGAAGTCGCATTCGAAGTTGCTGCCCGCATCCGGGCGGGAGCAGATCTCTTTCTTGTCTTCGTAATACCCGCTTGCATCGTCCACCCCCGCCTTGGTGTAGACAGCATCGAATCCCACGGTATGGACAAAGCCGTCGAATCCCCGCGTCACCTGCGTTCCGGCGTCGAGCACATGATAGATACGTCCGAAAAGCCCGGTACGGTACTCTCCTTTGGAGATAACATTCGACGGCGGCGCTTCCCCGCTGAAAGTAATATAGCGCCCGCTGAAACGCGCACCGTAGGAGAGCAGCAGCAGATCATCGAGCAGCGAAGTCTGCAGTGTCAGGGGCAGGTCCACGATCCCTTCGACCGCATTCTTCCCCTGCTCGCGGTAGAGGTTGTTCACGACCGTGTTGAAGGTATAGTACAGATGTTCGCCGAAATAGGTATCCATATAGCGGTGATAGCGTGCCGTCGGAATATTTTGGAGCGTATCCGCATTGCTTTTTTTATTCAGGTCGAGATAATAGCGGAAATTCATGCCGTAATAGACATCCTCTTCGTTGTAAAAAAGGTTCACACGCGAAAGCACCTGGTTGGAAGTGGCGAAATTGACGTCGTCGTTGGAGGAGAGATTGATATAGTCGATATCGTTCATCCAGCTTACATCGGCATACAGTCCCGACTGCCCCGGAAGTTCCCAGCCCGTCCAGCGCTGAAGTACGGCATAGTCGGCATAATCCAGATCGAAGCCGTAATGCTTTTCATTCGCCAGGTCGAACTGTTCCGCATAGCTGGGCTTTTCCTGGAAATAGCCCATGCGCAGCGCCCCTTTGGAGTCGTTCGAATCCACGAAGCGCAGCGTCCCGTACAGACCCTCCCCCCGGTTCGTGCGCATCTGGGGGCGCAGCTCGAGGTCCCAATTGTTCTCGACGGCGATATAAACCGGCTGCTCGACATAGATGCCCTCGGTACTGGAAATTCCGAACGTCGGCACAAGCAGCCCGCTGCGCCGGCGGTTATCGAGCGAATATCCGAAATAGGGAAAATAGAAAACGGGGATACCGTAGATATTCAGACGCGCGTTATACAGATCCATCCAGCGCGTATCGCTGTTGTAATCCGCTTCGGAAAAATACAGGACCCACAGCGGATCGTTCGGGTCACACCCTGAAACCATCCCGTCCTTGATCGAAAAATCTTTCTTTTTCGCATCGCCTTCAAGCGAACTCATCCAAACCTCCGTCGAACGGTCCAGCATGAAAAAAGGAGAAAACAGCTGTGTTTTGTTTTTCGCGTCGAGCTTCGCGTAGTCGCCCATCGCGAAATAGTCCGCTCCTTTCATCGCGACGATATTGCCGAAAAGTTCCAACGTCGAGGTGTTGCGGTCGAAAATCGCCTCCTTGGCGCTGAGATAGTAGTCCCCGTAAAGGACGACGACATCACCGCCGGCGTGCACACCGGTCAGATTGGAATCGAGTTTCGTAGCGAAAAACTCGATCTTCTCCCCGGCGGCAACGACGGTCGCAAACAATATAAGCAAAAAAACCGATCTAAACATCGACAACGACAGTTCCGGCGGTACGGTCATGCCAGGCCTGATTCCACGGATCGAACATCGCCCAGATGAACCCGAGATAGAAGATCATCTCGCTGAGAATACGAAAGAGCGCACGGTTGAAAGCACTCCCCCATGACGGGATTCCGCCGTCGTGCAATGAAACCACCCTGATCTTCACCGCCATCTTGCCGAGTGTCGCCCCGTACAGCGCGACGAAAACCGTCTGATACAGCACCTTCATCCCCATATATTCGAAGACATAGGCATTGGTGATAAACAGCATCTCCTGCAGATCGGCCGCCTGCGAAACACTGTCCCACAAGACGATCATAAAGAGTGTCGAAAGCAGCAGTTCGTCGAGGAAAAACGCGGCGGCGCGCTTCCCGATCGAAGCCAGAGCATATCCGTATCTCTCGAGAAACTGCCCGACCGTTTCGTTCATCGCGGTCTAAAGCGCCTGATAGGCGATATCGGTTCGCAGTTTCTTGCCGGCAAAGTGTACCTGCCCGCACAGCATATAGGCACGGTCTCTGGCCTGCTTGATGCTTTCACCCGTTCCGACACAGACCAGGACACGGCCGCCCGTTGCGAAAAGCTTCCCGTCGATCTCGCTGACGCCGGCATAGGCGATGTGCGAATGCTCCGCCAGCTCCTCATGCACGATCGCATCCACGACAATCTCCGCGGGCTCGCTGCTTTTGTACGGATAGTCACGGCTGGCCATGACAACGCCGACCGCATAATCATCCGAAAATTCAACTTCAAGCGCATCGAGCTGTTTCGTCGCTGCCTTGTAAAAAAGCTCGCTGGCGGGCGACTTGAGCAGCGGCATCAGGATCTCGCACTCGGGATCGCCGAAACGGACGTTGAACTCCAGGGTCAACGGTTCGCCGCCGACGATCATCAGCCCGATGAAGAGCACGCCTTCAAACGGGGCACCCTCTTTTTTCATCCCCTCGAGCGTCGGCCGGATGATTCGGGCCTTGACTTTCTCGTATATCTCATCGTTGACCAGCGGCGTAGGAGCGTACGCTCCCATCCCGCCCGTATTGGGCC
>JALWNV010000179.1 GCA_027083665.1 Helicobacteraceae bacterium | reverse complement strand
GTCGTTAACCGTGACGACGTGGACCCCTTTGCCCGTCATCGCATTGAGCGCGACCGGCAGCGTCGCGACCAGGGTTTTCCCCTCCCCGGTCTTCATCTCGGCGATGCGCCCGTCGTGCAGGACCATTCCCCCGATCATCTGCACGTCGAAATGGCGCATGCCAAGCGTGCGCTTCGAAACCTCTCTCGTGATGGCAAACGAATCCGCCAGAACGTCGTCGAGCGTCTTTTCGCCCGACTGTACCGCCGACTTCAATTCCGAAAACGCCGCCTTGAGCGCCTCATCGTCCATCGCTTCGTATGTCGGTTCGAGCTGATTGATCTTTTTGAGTTTGCGTCTGTATTTTTTAAGTTCACGGTCGTTTTTGGTGCCGAACACCTTGCCCATCATCGTTTGAAGCATAATTGTGTAGCCTGTGTAAGAAAATTTCGGTGATTATATCCCAGAGTTGGTATCGTTTCGATAAATCGGCGGTGAAACCGCCGCTGAAAGTACGGCAGCGCCACCGTACCGAAGGGGTTACAGGTGCGTCAGATCGAGCGGTTTGTCGGGTTCGATCCGCATCGGTTTATTCAAAATGAGATTGAGTTCACCCGTTTTCATGTCGGTCTGCCTGATCTGCAGATTGAAAGTGACATTGCTGTCGCTACTGTTGACGATCAGTGACTCCGCCGACGCATTGAATCGGACATCGAGCGAATCACCCGCGCCGATCGACAGATCGTTCATCTGAAAAATTTTCACGGCGGGCACCGGTGTGTCTCCGTCCAATTCCGCATAGTTATGGACTTTCTCGATCACGAACGCCTCGTCACGAACAGCCGAAGTCAATGTCAATTTATAGCGGTCGAACGCATCGGGATCGGGTGTCAGGACAAGGGTATCCGCTTTTGCGTTTACGATATTTTTCGCACCGATCGACGTGACGGCGGTTCCGTCGAACAGACTGAGATTGTACTCGCTGCTTTGAAGACCGTTGACACGGATAACATACTCCTTGCCTTTTTCCAGCAGGAATAGCTCGTTGTTTCGGTTGTCGGCGTCCGCTACCAGCATCGGGATAACTTCGGACGAATCCGTCCGGAGCCTGCCGTTGACGTATCCGGTCACCTTGCCCTGCGAATCCGTAATACTGAGATCGACCCCCTCATCCGACGTTGCGACAGCCATATAGCCAAATACCGCTCCCCATACACCGTGTCCTACCGGAAGATCATGATCATTGATCTTCAGATTGAAATCGCTATTGAGTGTATTGTACTGACCACTGTCTCCCCGTACGTCGCCATACGGGATAAAATAGACATCCCCGTCCCTCCAATATCCGTCTTCGGCTCCGAAATAATAACTCCAGTGATTTCCACTATAATCGACTGAAACATACGGAAAATACGAGAATTCCTCAAAGTTGGGAAGCACATGATTGTTTTGTATCATTCTCGGTCCACGCTCCCGATTCGGATCATATACATAAATTCTCCATTCATTTTCATTGATCTTGCGGACCATCCACGGCACCATCGCATGTGCAGAGGTATCCCTGTCAAGCATATTACCGTTACTGATGGCAATCACACCGTATCGACCGTATTTTGCACTGCTGTCGAGTGCATCATTGATTCTGTCGAGCAACCATCTTCTATCGTGTCTGTGATGTTTGAAATAATTGATGGCCTTTGCAGCCACTTCATCCGATATCTGAGATCCGTGCGCTGTCATAAGGTATTTTTTTGCCCACTCATCCGAAAAAGAAAGATCGTTGCTCTGCGCACCCGGCTTCATTTGATATGAATGCAGTACACTTCCATTTGTCAGTGCGATCGCCGTCGCACTCATCCCGTAACATAATCCATCTTTTGCGCTGCTTTTCACCCCGTACTTCCATACGAGATACGCCAGCAAATCTTTAGAACCCCATGTATACGCTTCACCGTGACTGAAAATATAGCTCATATACGGCGAAAACGGAATATTTGACCCCAAAGGCGGATTCTGAAACACCAAAGTATTCCTGTACAAATCGAGATCATCCCAATCACGGATCGGTATTCTGCTGTTTTCCGGTACCGTTTCCACCGCGGTCTTATTTTCACGGTCGGTGACACTGACCCGGTATGAGAAGGTGTCCACCGTTACCGTATCGTCGTTGTACCACTCGATGGTCTTATCTACCGATCGCCGGCCGTTAAAGGTGTAGCGGTACTCTTTTCCTCCGATACTGACCTCCATATGCGCCAGCCCGTCGGGATCTTCCGCATGGATATTGAGCGTAACCCGCTGCCCGTCGTTTTTGATAAAGCGATAATCCGCGGGATGCACTTCCGGGATTTCGTATTGCAGACCGGTTTGCAGCGTCGGTTCCCGACCGTTGCCGCGTACCCGCTGATAGATAAATGCCGTATTTTTTCCCGCCAGTCCGCTTTTGTCGTCGGACACGACCGTTCGCATCAGCAATCCGCTCTCCGCCACCGTATCGTAAGAGAGTGTCAGCGAATGTGTCGTATTGTCGGCAGCGGCTTTGTATGCGACGACCTCGCTCCCCTCCATAACGGCGATATAGTCCACCCCTTCATTGTCTGTCGCCGTGACGTTGATATGAACGGTATCGCCGATTTTCGGATTTTGCGGCGTATAGGAAATGTCGATCCTGTCACGCTGTGCATCCGTTTCCGTCCCGAGGGCCTCGTAAACACCTTCCTCGGGAAGCGTGTCGCTTTCATAGGTGATCACCAGTGCCGGCGCCCGGCGGGTTTCGTCACTCGAGAGCGTCAGGTGCTGCCCCCGCTGCGTATCGGATACCATCGAAAGCTCAAACGACTTATACGACGGTATATTCAAAATGGTCGACGGAATGTCTGTCACCGGAACCCCGACTTTTTCATAACCCGGCACATTGATCTGCACATAGTCGTATCCGCGCCCTGCCGCTTGCTGTTCCCCTGTCATGAATGACTTGAAATAACTCAACGGTATTTCAATGTTGTACCATCCTTTTCCGCCGTTCCACGGCTGTGTCGCCAGCAGAAGCGATTCGTCCGGCCGACTGTTCCATGTCACCCTGTTTTCGTCGAAATAGGGGATACCGATCAATGCGGTTTCGTTGAGATCGCCTCCCTCGACCCAGACCGCCATCGATACCGTCGTCACCTTCTCGAGCATCTCATCCGTGTCCAGATCCGGAAACCGCGCATTCAACGCATCGAGTACCGCCCCTTTTTCAAATGCGATCAGGGACCGGTATTCATCGGGAAATTCGCTGTCGTCATGCCCGACTTCGAGATAGCGCCCGTACATATCGCCGTTCAAATTTTCGCTTTGCAAAACGATATCGTCCGAGACCGTTACCCCTTTGTCGCTTCGGACAATCACGAAATCGTTGAAATGAACCCTATCCGGGGGCAACTTGTTCGACCAGTCTATCTTGAACTTGTCGTTGAAAAACAGATTCGGCAGCGTCACCGCCCCGCTGCCCGAACTCGATGCCGACGATTGGGCTTCCTCCGACGAGGCTGAAGAAACGGAACCGTTCCCGTCCGCACTTGACGAAACGGAGCTCACCTGTTCTGACGAAGCGGAAGAGACGGCGCTGCTTTGCTGCGATGATGACGAAACACTTCCCCCTCCGCTGCTGCTGTTGCCGCTTACACTGCTGTTTTGTTCGTTCCCGGCCGAAGAACCTCCTCCTCCGCCGCACCCGACAAGGCTGAATACCAGCAGACTCATACCGATTAGTTTTCTGCTTTCATATTTCATAACATAC
>JALWNV010000178.1 GCA_027083665.1 Helicobacteraceae bacterium | reverse complement strand
GTTCTCATCTTCGAGAAAATGCTGGAACAGGCCGATGGCGTTCGAGCCGCCGCCGATACAGGCGATGACGTGGTCGGGCAGGCGTCCTTCCTTTTCGAGAATCTGCGCGCGCGCTTCCCAGCCGATAATCGCCTGAAAGTCGCGTACCATCATGGGATAGGGGTGGGGGCCGGCGACGGTACCGATAATGTAGAACGTGTCACGTGCGTTCGTCACCCAGTGGCGGATGGCATCGTTCATGGCGTCTTTGAGGGTGCGCGAACCGCTTTCGACGGCATGGACCTTTGCGCCGAGCAGCTTCATCCGAAAAACGTTGAGTTCCTGCCGGGCAACATCTTTGGCGCCCATGAAAATCTCGCATTCGAGCCCCATCAGTGCCGCGATCGTCGCGGTGGCGACGCCGTGTTGTCCCGCACCCGTTTCGGCGATGACTTTTTTCTTGCCGAGTTTCTTCGCCAGAAGCCCCTGCGCGATGACGTTGTTGACCTTGTGCGCGCCGGTATGGTTGAGGTCTTCGCGTTTGAGGTATATCTTCGCGCCGAGTTCGCGGGAGAGGTTTTCGGCATGGTACAGCGGTGACGGGCGGCCGACGTAGTCTTTGAGATAAGTGTCGACCTCTTTCCAGAAATCTGTGTCGAACCGGTAGCGTTCGTAGGCTTTTTCGAGGTCTATCAGGGCGGGCATCAGGGTTTCGGGGACGTAGCGACCGCCGAAGATGCCGAAATGTCCGTTGGCGTCGGGATCGTATTTTGACGGGGAAGGGATATACATCAGTCCACTCCTATGACGGCATAAACCGGGGTGACTTCGGTCAGTTTTTCTATACCGCCGAGCGCTTCCAGTCCGAGGATGAAACAGGCTTCGACGCACTCTGCTCCGATCTTTTCGATCAGGTTCGCCGCGGCGACGGCGGTGCCGCCGGTGGCGATCAGGTCATCGATCAGCAGCACCCTGGCCCCATTCTTGCCGCCGAATGCGTCAATGTGAATTTCGACTTCGTCCACGCCGTATTCGAGGGCATATTTTTCGCTGACGGTTGTGTAGGGAAGTTTTCCTTTCTTTCGGATAGGGACAAAACCGATGCCCAGCATCTGTGCCAGTGCCGCACCGAAAATAAAACCGCGGGCATCGATGCCCGCAACATAATCAAGGGCATGGCCGCCGTAGCGTACGTGCAGGTGGTTCATCAGGATACCGAACGCTTCCTTGTCGTTGAGAAGAGTCGTGATGTCTTTGAAGACGATCCCCGGTTTCGGGAAGTCCGGGATATCCCGGATGGCGTTTTCGATGATGCGGCGGTCTTGTTCGCTTAGGCTCATACCGCTCTCCTACAGTGCCGCGGAGCAGCCGCCGGCAGCCTCAATCTTTTCGACGCGCCCCGCGTGGCGGCCGCCTTCGAACGCACCGGCGATCCAGGCGTCGAGGATGGATTCGGCAACGCCGCGCCCGACGACACGCTCGCCGTAGCACAGCACATTGGCGTCGTTGTGCGCGCGCGCCATCGTCGCGGTATAGGCATCATGGCACAAAGCGGCGCGGATGCCTTTAAAACGGTTGGCGGTCATGCTCATGCCGATGCCCGAACCGCAGATCAGGATGCCGTCGGCTTCGGGCTCCTCCTGAATCGCTTTGGCGACTTTGACGGCGAAGTCGGGATAATCGACCCGGTCTTTGGTGTAGGGACCGAGATCGATAACCTCGTGGCCCTTGCTTTTGAGAAGTTCGACCGTATAGTTTTTGAGTTCGAGACCGGCATGGTCGGTGGCGATATAGAATTTCATCTTTTCTCCTTGGTGTTATGATTACGACAGCAGCAGGCGCAGTACGTATTGCACCGGCATAAACAGAATGTATTCGCTCAGCGGTGTGATGAGCAGGATGATGACGATCATCATCCCGTACGGTTCCATCTTCTCGAACCACATCGCAATATTCCTGTAACCCAGTTTCATGCTCAGGAACATGATAAAGTGCGCTCCGTCGAACTGCGGGATGGGCAGCAGATTGAAGACGCCGAGGACGACGTTGATGATGACGAGCTGCATGACGAGCAGGTAGGCGAAGATATACAGCAGCGAGTCGCCTTGCAGCGGGGCGGGCATAGAGGTCAAAAAGACCGAAAAAAGCGCGGCGAGTGCGAAGTTGTAGGCGATCCCGGCGAGACTGACCTGCATGGCGGCGTTATAGCCGCCGTTGTTGATGACGGTACGCATATTGATCGGAACCGGCTTCGCCCATCCGAACAGGATACCGCCCCCCATCCCCAGCAGCATCGGGATGAAATACATCAGCAGCGGTACGAGGATGGTGCCGACGGGGTCGATATGGATCAGAGGGTTGATCGAGAGGCGTCCGGCATTTTTGGCGGTAGTGTCTCCGTAACGGTATGCGACCCAACCGTGCATGATCTCGTGGCCGATGATGGCGACGGCAAGTGCGATAACGGCAGCGGCGATGCGCAAAAAATCAATAGATGTAATGATCGATCTTCTCCTCGCGTTCGCGTTCGGCGATGGCCCGGTCAAGATAGGGGGGCTGTTCGAGTTCCGCCGGTGTCTTGAACATCCGGTCCCACCGGATTTCGTAGTTATCGTCCATACTGAAATAGACGAACCACGGCGTACCTTCGATAAGGCCGTAAGGTACCGGGCCCCAGAAGCGGCTGTCGTTGGAGTGGTCGCGGTTGTCACCCATCATGAAGTAATGTTTTTCAGGGACTTTGACGGGACCGAAATTAAACAGCGGTTGCGGAAAGTGTCCGTCGTCGACGACATAAGGGTCGTGATGGATTCCCGGATGTTTTCCGGCATAGGGGTTCTTGATCCAGAGTTTGCCGTCGTACTCTTTGAGCTCGTTCGTGAACGCGTAGTTTTTCCGGATATAGTCGTCGCCCTCTTTGAGGTGGAGATAGAGATCTTTGCGGTAGACGAACAGTTCGTCGCCCGGGGTGGCCACACAGCGCTTGACATAGTGCAGTTTGGTATTGTTGGGGTAGCGGAAGATGACGATATCGCCGCGCTTGGGTGCGTCGCCGTCGACGATGTGCCCGTCCGTACCGGGAACGAGCGGAATTTCGAGAAAGGGAATGTGCGGGGTCGAGATTCCGTAGGCGAATTTTTTGGCGAAAAGGTGATCGCCGATGAGCAGCGAATCTTTCATCGAACCGCTGGGGATACGGAAGGCCTGGGCGATGAAAAAGATAACGAACAGGACAATGACGACCGTTCCCGTCCAGCTGTTGGAGAACTTGTATGCGGCTTTTGCGACATTTTTGGCTTTGGTTTTCATCGGCGCTCTTGTGCGTGGAGTTGTGCCGCTTTGAGTGTGTTCTTCAGCAGCATGGCGATGGTCATGGGACCGACGCCGCCGGGGACCGGCGTGATATGGGAGCATTTGGGGGCGACGGTTTCGAAATCGACATCGCCGACGAGTTTGCCGTTGTCGGCACGGTTGATACCGATGTCGACGACGACGGCGCCCGCTTTGACCATATCTTCCTTGATGAGATTGATGACCCCCGCGCCGACGAGGATGATATCGGCGTTTTTCGTGTGCGCTTTGAGGTCTTTGGTATAGATATGCGTGACCGTAACCGTGGCGTCGGCGTTGAGCAGCAGCGCGGCCATCGGCTTGCCGACGATGTTCGATGCGCCTACAACGACGGCGTCCTTGCCCTTGACGTCGATGCCGTATTCGGCGAGAAGTTCCATGACGCCCAGCGGGGTACAGGGGACGAAGCCGTCGAGGCCGGTCATCAGCCGTC
>JALWNV010000177.1 GCA_027083665.1 Helicobacteraceae bacterium | reverse complement strand
GCCGAGCACGACGTTCTCTCCCAGTCCGTAGGCGGCGTTGATGAAAACGACGTCGCGAAAACCCGTCTCCGTATCGAGGCTGAACATGACTCCCGACGCGCCGATATCGCTGCGCACCATTTTCATCACGACGGCGGAGAGGTAGACTTTGAAATAATCGAACCCGTTGTCGTACTTGTAGTGCAGCGAGCGGTCGGTGAAGTTACTCGCCAGACAGCGCATATACGAATCGAGCAGCTCCTCTTCGTTCTGGATATGCAGATAGGTCTCGTTCTGCCCCGCGAACGACGCTTCGGGCGAATCCTCCGCCGTAGCCGACGAACGCACCGCAACGGAAAGCGACTCGCCGTACTCCGCCTTGAGTTTCGCGTAGCTTTCGAGGATCTCGTTTTTCAGATCATCGGGAAGCTTGCAGTTGTAGACGATTTCGCGGCATGCCGCGCCGCGTTCTTGCAGCTGCTGCACATTATCGGGGTCAAGGTCGTCGAGCTGCGCGTGCAGCTTCTCCCAGGCGTTGTTATAGTCGAGAATCGCCCTGTAGGCCGTCGCCGTCACGGCGAACCCGTTGGGCACCCGTACCCCCTCGGAGGTCAGATTGCGGTACATTTCTCCCAGTGACGCGTTCTTGCCGCCGACTTCGGCGACATCCTCGATACCGATTTCGTTGAACCATTTGATATTTGCCATAATGTTTCCTTTAAATTAGTTCGTCAGTTCGTTAGATGGCCGCCTTTGGCGGCAAAATACAAAAGCTAACGAACTACTGACTATCGATCTACCGACTTAAAGATAAATCACCTCTTCAGGCTCCACGATATGCGCTTTCTGATGCAGTTGATTTTCCATCACGCTTCGCAGGACCGTCTGCTTGTCCTCTTCGCCGTGAATGAGGAAGACCTTTTTGAGATCCTCCATCTGCGAAACCCAGCGGATAATGCCGCTTTGGTCGGCATGGGCGGAGAAGCCGTTGATCGTATGGATATTGGCACGGATCAGAATATCCTCATGGTAGATCTTGACAAAACGCGCCCCGTCGACAATATGGCGCCCGAGCGTCCCGACCGCCTGATAGCCGACGAAGATTACCGCGTTTTTCGGGTTCCACAGCCGGTGTTTGAAGTGGTGCAAAATACGTCCGCCGTTGCACATCCCGCTGCCGGCGATAATGATGGCCCGGCGGTCGATCTCGTTGATCGCTTTGGAGGCTTCGACATCGGGCGTATACTGCAGCGCGCCGAAATCAAAGACCGTACCGTCTTTTTCCTTGTTCTTCTGGCACTCCAGGCTCAGCAGATCCGAATACTTCCTGTACACTTCCGTCGCCCGTGTCGCCATCGGACTGTCGAGAAAGATCTTGCATTCCGGCAGCTCCTTCTGTTCGTGCATCTCTTTGAGCAGACACAATATCTCCTGCGTGCGCTCGACGGCGAACGACGGGATCAGAACGTTGCCCCAGTTTTTCAGCGTCTTGATAATAACCGACTTGAATTCGGCGACGCTTTCATCGATCCCCTGGTGATTGCGGTCACCGTAGGTCGATTCGACATAGAGGTAATCGGCACGGGTGCATTTTTCGAGATTGGGAAGCACCATATCGTTGTCGTTGCCGATATCCCCGGAAAAGACGATGGTATAGGGTGTATGGTTCTCATGATACGTCATCTCGATAAACGCCGATCCCAGAATATGCCCGGCATCGCGGTAGGTAACGGTGATGCCCTTTTGCAGTTCGAAAGGTTTGTCGTACTCCGGGTGACGCCATTCGAGTGCATAGGCATCCTCGACATCCGACTCCTCGTACAGCGGCAACGGCACCTGTTTCTCTTTGCCGCGGCGCTGCGCCTTTTTGTAATGCGTTTCGTAGTCTTCTTTCATGATTTTCGCGCTGTCCTCGAGGATGACACGCGCGAGGTCTTTCGTCGCGGAGGTCGCGTAGATCTTTCCGCCGAAGCCCTCTTTGACGAGTTTGGGAATCCGTCCGACATGATCGAGGTGCGCATGCGTCACCAGCAGATAGTCAACTTCGGCCGGATCGAAATCGAACGGTCCGTAGTTGCGATCCTCTTCGCGTCCCTGGAACATCCCGCAGTCGATGAGAATTTTCGGACCGCCTTCGATGGAAAGCAGGTGACATGAACCGGTGACGACTTCCGCCGCGCCGTAGGAAGTAACCGTTGCCATTACGACTCCTTCTTCTGACAGCGAAGCGTCTCGATATTTTTGATCTTCTCGAGCTTCGCTTCGATCTCGTTGAACACCGCCATCGATTCGTCGTAATCTTTTTGCAGTTTTGCTTTCTGGGCGTGTACTTTTTCCAGCTGGGCCTCGATCTCACTCATCGGTACGCTGCACGATTTGGCCATCTGCTCCTCTTTTTCGAGGATCCACTCTGTCGCTTTTTTGAGAAAATCTTTCATATCCATTCCTTTGTTACGGGTGTATAGGGACTGCAACGACCGTCGGCAGGAACAAGCCTGCGGCGATCGTGGCAATCCCCAGTATGCTTAGCCAGGCGAACGCCGGCGCACTTGTTTTCCAACTGCCGAACCACAGTGCATACAAAGCCTTGAGCAGATTGTTGCTTCCTGCGGCGATCAAGATCGCGGCGTAAATCTCTTGGTGCGTCACACTGTATTTTCCTGTCAGCAATGACAGGACAAACGGGTCGATGTCGGTGAAACCGACGACAAAAGAGAGTGCCTTCAGTCCGGCGGATCCATAGTGCTGCGTGACAAACTGCGTCACGGCGATCATCACGACGAACAGTGCCGCAAAGACAAATGCCGTCCCCAGTTCCAGCGGATTGGTATCATCCGTTTCAACCGTGCTCTTCGGCGCCGGGCCGCGTCGGTAATACGCGGCGGCGATCACGAACGATACCGATGCGAACGCCGTCAGCGGCAGCGCGACATGCGCGGCGACGGCGAAGTTGAATACCGCGGCGACGACGATCAGGCGCAGATACATCATCGACGTCGCAGCAACGATCGACGCCGTGACAAGCGAACGGTCTTCGATACGGCGCGCTTTTTTTGCCAACACCACCGTCGTCGCCGTCGAAGAGTAGGTCCCGCCGATAATGCCGGTGAGAAACAGCCCTTTGCCGGGAAAGAAGTAGCGCTGCGCCAGATAACCGCCGTAGGAGATCGCGGAGATCACCACGACGGCCAGCCAGATCTTGTATGGCGAAAGCGGAAGGTGGGGAATCACTTTCTGATCGGGCAGCAGCGGCAATATAACCGCGGAAAGCAATACCATCTTACCCAGCGTTTCCAGCTCGCCGCCGCTGATGGTCTGGGTCACGTCGTTGATCCAGCTGCGGGCGTTGAGTGTGAATATAACGATAACGAACACCAGCGCGGGCATCCAGAACGGAAAACGGACCGCCAACGGTCCCAGAGTGTAGACGACGCTTCCGACGACATACCCCAGAATGCTGTAGTGCCGCTCGCCCAGCCTCCGGGCATATAAAAGGGCGTACAGTACCGTGAAACCTGCGAACCCCGCCGTATAGACAAGCGCATGGGCGTCAAGGAGATAGAAAAGATAACCGATAACCCCGAGAAAAGTATACGTCCGCGCCGTCCCGATCACCTCCGCGTCACCGGCGTGATAGGTCAGGCGGTACTTCTTCATTTCCAGCCCGATCAGGAACGCGAATGCGACGGTCATGAGCAATCGGATCAGTTCCGTCTCGGCGATCATCGTCTTTGTCCTCCTCTTTCGTATCGGGGCCCGCTGCCGTCTTCCGCTATGCCGTCTCTTACCCTTGCAC
>JALWNV010000176.1 GCA_027083665.1 Helicobacteraceae bacterium | reverse complement strand
ACACCTACAACAGCGATTTCCTGCCCGAGAGCGTCACCTACGCCGGTAAAACGCAGCACTTCGCCTACGACGGCGACGGCCTGCCGATACGAAGCGGCGACGCGACGATAGCCAGAGATGCCGAAACGGCACTGCCTGTCACCGTCACCGACGGCACCCTGCCGCTGTATGCCGACCGTATTCTCAAACGCAACCGCGGCGGACAGATCATTAAACGGATCGAACGGATCGGAAACGAAGCGCACACTTTCCGTTACACCTACGACGAACGGGGCAGACTCAAAAATGTCTTCAAAGACGGCAAAAGAACCGAACACTACGTCTACGACGAGGACGGCTACCTCTCCAGCAAGATCACGAGCCAAGGCACGACGCACTACCGCTACGGCACCCTCGGAGAACTCAGAAGCGTCATAAAGCCCGACGGCACGATCATCAAGTATTATCACAACGCCCTCAACCAACGCACCGCCAAAGAGCTCAACGGCACCATAGTGGAAAAATATCTCTGGCAAGACCTCACGACCCTGCTGGCGGTCTACAAGGTGAATGGCGAAGCCAGAGAAGGTGCCCTGGGGTATGACAAAAACGACAATCTCATAACGAGATTCGAGTACGCCGATGACCGGATGCCGTACAAGATGACACACAACGGACAGACCTACTATCTTAGCTACGATCAGGTTGGGACACTCAGAGCGGTATCGAACGAACATGGTACAATAGTCAAAAGGATCGAATACGATGCCTTCGGAAATGTACTTTCGGATAGCAACACAACGCTCAGGGTGCCGTTCGGGTTTGCCGGAGGGCTGTACGATCCCGATACGGAACTGACCAGATTCGGCTATCGTGATTACGATGCCGGGACCGGAAAGTGGACGGCCAAAGACCCCATAGGTTTCGATGGCGGGGATACGAATCTTTACGGGTATGTGTTGCAGGATCCGGTGAATTTGGTGGATCCGTGGGGATTGGTGGATTACACAAATATTCGGCCAAATTCGCCTTTGGATTATTATTTATATCATTCATTGAATACGTATAATCCAGCAAGGGTATATACGATTGGTGTACATGGTGTACAAGGTCTGGTTTCTGGAGATATCAACTTAATTGCCAGAATGGCAAAGAAATCTGGTAAAAATCAAATACTCCTCATTGCTTGTCAGCAAGGTAAAGGAACATTGGGAAATGATGCACAAAAGCTATCAAATTTGACTGGTCTTCCTGTTCAGTATACAAATGGAAACGTAAGCATGTTACCTTTTATTGGGCCTATGACATTTTATCCTTATAAATGGGAATTTGTTTATCCAGAAAGCGAAGGGAGATAAATGTACAAAAATATACTGATTGGAATTTTAGTGACTGTTTTAGTACTTTTGATAACTATGATATATTTGGGTACTCCAAATATAGATAGTATCAAAGACACCTATATGCTCTCTCCAAAAGAACAGAAATATTTCACAGAGCTTGCAGAAGATGGCAATGTAACAGCAATGCAAAAATTAAAAGTACATTGTATTGTAATAAAAGATTTTAATTGCGCCAAATACTGGAACGAAAAAACGTATGATGTCATCACAAAAAAAGACCGTAGCATAGGGGTCAAATGATAACTCGACAACCCCGAAGCGTATGAACTACGATCAGGTCGGAACACTCAGAGCCGTCAGCAAAGAAGATGGTACAATAGTCAAAAGAGTCGAATACGATGCATTCGGCAATGTTCTTTCAGACAGCAACAAAACGCTCAGGGTGCCGTTCGGGTTTGCCGGTGGGCTGTACGATCCCGATACGAAGTTGACGCGGTTCGAGTACAGGGACTACGATGCCGAGACGGGAAAGTGGACGGCCAAAGACCCCATAGGCTTTGATGGCGGGGATGCTAATCTTCACGGGTATGTGTTGCAGGGTCCGGTGGATTTGGTGGATCCTGTAGGTGAATTTGTGTGGATGGCTATACCAATTATTGTCGGAGGCTTACAGACATGGCTCAATGCGCCGACAATAACAAGTGGAACAAAAAGTGGGGCGACGCCATTAGGTCAGTTTACTTCAATGTGTCTAACGGGAAAATTGTTTAATGACCAAGTGCATGTCAAAACGGGTTGTGTATAGTTTCAAGATGGCAGACTCCTGCATCTACTAATTTACAAAGTGGAAACTGGGTGATGAAGGGTAATACTTCTTTGCTAAATTATTTATTATCAGGTAAATATACGCCACTAAACCCAAAATACCATGTGCCATTTTCAAATGGTCGAAATTTTCAGATACCGAGTAATTTACTACAGTATCCTTCTGGCATACAATGGTTTAAAGGCTTGCCGCCGTGGAATCAAAGAGTTGCTAAATGAATATTTCAATTTCTCTCATTAGTATTATGGCTCTGTTCACGGGACTCAGTATGGATGGTTTGACTTTACTGTGGTCATATCAGGCGGCTAAGGGAAAAGGATATAAATCAGGAAATTTTTTAGTACCATTAATATTTTATTTTTTCTTTGTTTTTACATCAAATTTATTGGTGGTACAGGAACATAAAATAATTATTAGTACTTTTTTTATTATATTCCACTTTTTTATATATTTGATCTTCCCGTCCATATTTAATAAGTTATTGGAATAGAAACCTGTAATGACCCCGAGATTAAAACTTTTAAATTGGCTTGAGAATTAGTTTGAATGTCTGTTATAGTTATCATTTCACCCCCTTAGCTTCCGCGTGAGCTGCACTGTCTAAAAAACGGCCTTGACGATATTGTCGGCATAGAGAATGTCCGCCGCGGGTGAACGCATGCCCCACCACAATACCCCCGAGTCGGGATCGGTACCATGCGCGACCTCCGCAATGCCGTATGCCGCCGTCAATTCGCAACCGGGGCGCCTGGTGCTTAGAATGACCAGGCTGTCAGTGACGGAACGCTGCGCGAACAGATGACAATACGCCTTTGCCTTAAGCTGCGCCGCCACGGCGGGATTGGCGGCATAAATCGCCATGATAACCTGACTGCCGCACTCTGCAGGGTCGCAGATATCAGCCTCACGTATATCGTACTTTGAACGTCGATAACAGGCGATATCGGCAGCCATCGATTCTGGGATACGGAGCATAACGTAATGGCCCATGTGCTGACCGTTGAGCAGTGCAATAACTGCGAAGGCTTCCGCATCAGCAGCCCATGCCAGCAACTGCTGCACACCGAGCGTGCAGTAGCCTTCGGAATGGGCCGCCTCCTCGATCACACAGATATGCCGGGCAATACGGAGCCGGTCCGGATGCTTCACAAGCGCTTCGATACTGCAAGTGGCGTCGGCGACAGGCATCTTCCCCTGCAGAGCCGAGGGGCCGCGTGTCAGCGGCGTATGCCATTTCCGAGACAACGTTTCATAGCACGTCTCGATACGCATGGAGATTTCCGGATCGTTCAGATATCCCTGTGCATCCAAAAAACGCAGCAACAAGCCTTTTTTGGAAGCGGTCGGCACCGTCGCACCTGTTTCCCAACGGCTGTACGTCACTTCGTTTAGCCCTCCGAAGCCCCCGTCGAAATCCAGAAGCGCTTCGACCATCTCCCGTTGTGTCCGGCCGGTATCTTTACGATAACCTTTGAGCAGGTTTAAAAAGAGTCCGGTTTCGTTTTTCACACACTGCCTTATCATAAACTAAAAATAAATTTTAGCGAAATGCTATGGTATTTATGTCGGCCATTCTGTTATGATTACCTTACACCCAATATAGGATTATAAGGAGATAAAATGAAAAAA
>JALWNV010000175.1 GCA_027083665.1 Helicobacteraceae bacterium | reverse complement strand
TTCATAACCGTCATGCTTTTGCTATCCGGATGCGGCAATGGCGATCGCGATATAAGCGATCCGACCCAAACACATTCGGGACAAACGGGAAAGAGTGCAGTGGCGAAACTGCTTCCGCCGGACGGAAACGGCATCTATTTCGGTGCATTTCCCGATTTCGGGGGTTCCGAGGACCACGTTACGACTCAAAAGATCAGAGACTTTGAAGCCCTGGTCGGCAAACGAATAGTCTGGGCATATTTTTCACAAAACTGGTTCAACGGCATTAAATATCCCAAAGAGCATATCCACGCCATACACGATGCCGGAAGCATTCCCTTCGTGAGGCTGATGCCAAGAAGTGACGAGGCGCAGGGGGCGGCTGAGACATATTTCTCTTTGCAAAAAATTATTGACGGCGATTTTGATACGGCATTGACACAGTGGGCAAAAGATGCGAAAGAAGACGATATACCGCTGCTGATCGATTTTGCCGTCGAAGCGAACGGAGACTGGTTCGGATACAGCGGTGTGTTTAACGGAGCGGGCCGAACAGACGGTTACGGCGATCCGGATTATCCGGACGGTCCGGAAAGATACAAAGACGCCTACCGGCATATTATTGATCTCTTCCGGCAAGAAGGTGTCGAACACATCACCTGGTTTTATCATTTTAACTACAGCTCGTTCCCGGATGAAGAATGGAATCGGCCAAAGTATTATTATCCGGGTGATCGTTATATCGACTGGGTAGGTTTCAGTCTCTATGGAGCCCAAACCGTGCAGGAAGAGTGGGAAGGACTGGCATTTTCCGCCCAGCTGAAAAACAACATCGCTTCTTACAAAGAGCTCAACACTGCCAGGCCGCTTGCTTTACTGGAATTCGGCGTCACCGACGATCATCCGGACGGCAACAAAAGCGCCTGGCTGAAAGATGCGTTTGCAACAATATTGGACAATCCCTATCTGACATTTTCCGCTATCAGTCCCTGGCATGAAAATTGGGAAAACGAAGATGAAACCCTGAGTACGATTCGGCTGGATTCTTCCATCGAGGTACAAAAAACCGTCAGGGAACTCCTGAAGAACGGACGGTTTGTTTCCTCACCGAACTATTCACACGAAAGCGATACCGGTTCGGCACCTTAATCCGCCTACCCGTGCGACGCCAGCTCCACCGCATTGTGCTTGAGGACGATGATGCCGTCATGGTCGGCGTAGACGTATTCGCCCGGGCGGAAGGTCACCCCGGCGAAATGCAGCTCGATATCGCGCTGCGCAGGGGCTTTTTTCGCGCTGCGGCGCGGGTAGGTTCCCAGCGCCCAGAGGCCGACAGGGATGGTGCGGGTGATCTTCGTGTCGCGGACGTAGCCGTTGATGATAATGCCGCCCCAGCCGTTTTCATGCGCGAACCCCATGAGGTTGTCACCGACGACGGCGCAGTGCGCCCCGCCCACATCGACCACGACGATATCCCCGTGTCCCTTTTCGTGCCTGAGCAGCTCGACCAGCCCGCGGTTGTCCTCGTCGAGTTTTATCGTCCGGATACGTCCGAAACAGTGCTCTTCGCCGCCGTAGGAATGAAAAACCGGCTGTGCGATCTGGATCTCCCCCTCGCCGTAGAGGTCACAAAGGTCTGCGGTGGTGAAACTCATACTCATCTCGCTTTTTTTAGCCGCTATTATAACGATAAAACTCTTTTTCACCCGCAATGGGATAAAATACGGCTTCCAATTTACAGGGCGCAGCCGCCCTCAAGGTGCAAAATGAAAGTAGTGACCGGTGTCGTCGGAAACGATGTCCATGTCGTCGCCAACCGGCTGATCGACATCTCCCTGCGCGAGCGCGGATTCGAAGTCTTCAACCTCGGGGTGAACACCTACCTCGAGGAGTTCCTCGACGCCGTCGTCGAAACCGATGCGGACGTCCTGCTCATCTCGTCGCTCAACGGCGAGGCGGAGGGGTGGTGCCGTGATCTCGCCATCCTCAAAAGCCGTTACGACTTCGGCGACGTCGTCTTCGCCATCGGCGGCAACCTCGGCGTCGGCGAGATGAACCCCGAAACCCTCGTGCCCAAATACAGAGGCTACGGCTTCGACCTCGTCTTTCACCAGATCGACCTCAACGTCGGACTCGACCGGCTCGAAGAACATCTCAAGGAGCGCGGAAAATGAGCCTGCTGCAGCGCGAACGCGAGATCATCGTCCACAACGAGTTCACCGACCGCTTCGACTTCGACGAAGTACGCGAATTCGTCGCCGGCGCAAGCAAGAATCTCTTCATCTCCCACCGTTTCAAAACGACCGACAAGATGCAGGTGCAGCCGCGCGGCGGTTTCCCGACCTATGACAAGGTTTTCAAGCTCTACGAGGAGTTCAAAAGCGCCGGCGTCGACATCCTGCCCCTGACCATCGACTCCAACACCCGCCTCAACGATTACGCCACGGCCAAAAAGATGCTCGCGCTCTCCGAAGAGAACGACGTCGACATGCTCAACGGCTACCCGCTCATCAACCACGGCTACCGCACCACCCGCAAGATGATCACCCACTTCGACACCCCCGTCAGCCTGCGCCACGGCACGCCCGACGCGCGGCTGCTTGTCGAGATCGCACTCGCTTCGGGGATCTTCGAGATCGAAGGCGGCCCCATCACCTACCTGCTGCCCTATTCCAAAAACTTTCCCCTCGACAAGGCGTTCTTGTACTGGAAATACGTCGAGCGGGTCTGCGCGCTGTACTCCGAACTCAACGAACCGATCAACCGCGAATCGTTCGGGCCGCTGAGCGCGACGATGCAGCCGCCGGTGATCGTGCTCGTCATCCAGCTCATCGAGATGCTGCTCTCGCTCGAAGAGGGGGTCAAATCCTTCTCCGTCAGCTTCTCGCAAACGGGCTCGATGCTGCAGGACATCGTCTCGGCGAACGTCCTCAAACGCCTCGCGCGCAAATACGCCGACCGTTTCGGCCATAAAGACGCCGACATCCACCTCGTCTATCACCAGTGGATGGGGGCGTTTCCCTACGACAAAAGCTTCTCCGACGCGCTCATTACGACCAGCACTGTCATCGCCGCGATGGTCGGCGCGGACAAGATCATCACCAAAACCCGCAACGAGGCGTTCGGCATCCCGACCAAGGAAGCCAACGCCCTTGCCGTCGCGAGTGTGCAGTATACGCTCGGTATGCTGCAGGGACTGCCCGACGTCGGTGACGAGGCCGAAGAGGAAAATCTCGCGAACATGGTCGACGAAATCATGGAAGCGGTGTTCAACGATCCCGCGGATACCCTGTGGCGCAAGGTCTACAACGCCATCAAAAAAGGCCATATCGAGATCCCTTTCTCGCCGCATATCATCAACGCCAACGAGGTCATCACCGTCCGGGATCCCGACGGCAATATCCGCCTCTACGACAGGGGAAAACTGCCGATCTCTGACAGAAGCTTCGCCTTTGAAAAATCGAAAATCCGCCTGCGCGAGGGCGAGCGCGTCGTCGACAAAATCATCCGGGACATCGGGATCATGCTATGAGCAAACATCAACTTCTTATCGATATCGGCAGCACCTATTTCAAGCTCAGCGCCTCGGGCAGACTCTGCCACCACTTCCGTGATTTCAACAAAAACATCTACGACGACCTGCTGGCCAAATGCGGCGAGACCGTCCGCCGCTACGCCAGAGAGGAGATCTACGTCTGCAGCTCCGCCAACGGGGGGCTGAGCACCCTCATCATCGGACTGACGCACTCGTTCAGCCTCAGGTACGCCGTCAATATCGCCTTCAATTCCGGCATCAACATCATCGATACCGTGCTCTAC
>JALWNV010000174.1:1689-3810 GCA_027083665.1 Helicobacteraceae bacterium | reverse complement strand
GAACGCAACAAACGGGTCTGCTCCATCGACAAGGCCAACGTTCTCGATGTCTCTCAGATGTGGCGCGAAACGGTTGAAGAGGTGGCGAAAGAGTATCCGGAAGTTCAGCTGAGCCATATGTACGTCGACAATGCCGCCATGCAGCTTATCCGTGATCCCAAACAGTTCGATGTCATGCTGACGGGCAATATCTTCGGCGATATTCTCAGCGATGAAGCCAGTATGCTCAGCGGCTCCATCGGCCTGCTGCCGTCGGCTTCCGTCGGCGACAAGGTCGGCGTCTACGAGCCGATACACGGTTCCGCCCCGGATATCGCGGGGCAGGGCATCGCCAACCCCATTGCGACGATCGCGAGTGCGTCGATGATGCTGCGTTTCGCCCTGGGCGAAAACGGTGCCGCCGACCGCATCGACGCGGCGATCAAGCGGGCGCTCAAAGAAGGCTACCGTACCCAGGATATCGCGAGTTTCGATGCCAAAGAGGTCTGTTCGACTTCGGAGATGGGTGATATCATCGCGAACTTCGTGGCCAAGTGATCAATGAAAAAGTACCGCGTACTGATCGATTGCCGTGACGAGAAAGGGTTGGTCTACAAGGTTTCGAGCATCTTTTTCCGGCACGATCTCAATATCCTGTCCAACAGCGAGTTCGTGGATGCGGACCGGTCGCTTTTTTTTATGCGCAGCGTCGTGGAGGGCACCGTCGACGGCGGCGAACTCGAAAAAGAGCTCCGTTCGGTTCTGCCGAAAGAAGCGGCTATCCGTATCGTCGCACCGGAGAAGAAAAATATCGTCCTGATGGCGACCAAGGAGTCGCATGCGCTCGGCGATATCCTCATCCGCTACGAAGCGGGTGAACTTGATGCAAACATTCTCGGCGTCGTTTCCAACTACGATCTTCTGCAGCCGCTGGTGGAAAAATTCGGTATACCGTATTTTACTGTTTCGCACGAGGGCCTCAGCCGGCAGGAACATGAAGCGAAAGTGATGGAATGCCTTGCCGCGCTTGGAGAGATCGACTATGTCGTGCTCGCGAAATACATGCGGATACTGACACCGCATTTCGTCGAAGCCTACGAGAACCGGATCATCAATATCCACCATTCGTTTCTGCCGGCTTTTATCGGTGCCAATCCCTACAAGCAGGCTTATGAACGCGGCGTCAAAATCATCGGGGCGACGGCGCATTTTGTCAACAACGATCTCGATGAAGGCCCGATTATCGCCCAGGACGTCAAGCATGTCGACCATGCCTACAACTGGCAGGCCCTGCAGCGCCTCGGACGTGATATCGAGAAAATCGTACTCTCAAGAGCCCTCAAACTCGCTCTCGAAGACCGGATTTTCGTTTACGGAAACAAGACGGTGATTTTTTAGTGAATTGTTAAAAGTGAATCGTGAATAGATTGCTCCTCCCTTGCGTTTACCGTTCACCATTTACGATTCACCGTTCACTTACAAGGCTATGCCTTGTTTAACATCGTCCTCGTCCATCCGCAGATCCCCAACAACACCGGCGCCATCGGCCGTCTGTGCGTCAATACCGATACGACGCTGCACCTTATCCGGCCGCTGGGTTTCGATATCGGTGAAAAAGCCGTACGCCGTGCCGGGCTGGACTACTGGCACAAACTCGATCTGCGGGTATGGGACGATCTCGATGCGTTCTTGCAGGCACATCCCGACCGCAGCCGCTTTTTCTTCGCGACGACCAAAACGGATCGTCCCTATTTCGAGCAGAAGTTCCGGGAGGGAGACTACCTTTTTTTCGGCAGTGAAACGGCAGGGATTCCCGAAGCGCTGCTGCAGCAATATCCGCAGCAGTGTATGACGATTCCGATGAGCAAGGAGGGCAGAAGCCTCAACCTGGCCATCAGTGCCGGTATCATACTTTACAAAGCGATCGAACAGAATTTCAGTACTTACAGGGAGTTGATGTGAACGGATTTATGGATACGGTAATGCTCATCCTCTTCGTGCTTTTCATGTTTTTCATTTTCGGCGGCTACCATCGCCAGAAATTTGAAGAACGCGAAGAAGAACGCAAACGCAACGAGGGAAACGAGAGAGAGGAAGAGACGAAATAGTTTTTTGGACGTGGTTCGACTCTATTTCGCTTTA
>JALWNV010000174.1:0-1679 GCA_027083665.1 Helicobacteraceae bacterium | reverse complement strand
TTCCAGTGAACGTTCAAATTTCTCAAAGAGGGTTTCCGCTTTTTCAATAACCTTTGCCATAACTGCTCCTTTGATCGGTTGAAGCAATTTTAGGAAATTTTGTCATATCTCCGTAGAAATATTGCAAATTGACATATTAAGCGGTTGAGACGGTCCGTAGATATATCATTATGCAAAAGAAGGAGCATACGATGAAAGATTTTCATGAGATTGTCGAAGAGATCAAGGATATCGTTTCGGCCGAGCTGCCGGGGAAGAAGGTGTTCGACAAGGATGTGGCCGCACTGCTTGGGATTTCGCAGATGAACTTCGCGACACTCAAGAAGCGCAACAAAATCCCCTATGAAGAGCTGCTGGATTTCTGTGCCAAACGTTCGCTCTCGATCAACTGGCTGCTTTACGGCCAGTCGCCCGAAAGCCTGATCGAACCGACAAACCGTTTCTATATGGTTCGCTATTTCAGCGAAATCAGCGCGTCTGCGGGCGGAGGCGCCGATGTCTTCGACGAAGGGTCGGAACCGATGATGCTCAGCGAAAATTTCGTACAGACACTCGGCGGAGAACAGGAGCTGCGCCATATCGAGGCGATCAATGTCAGCGGTGATTCGATGGAGCCGACGTTCAGTTACGGGGATATCGTTTTTATCAATCGCAGCAAAAACGATATCGGACGCGGCGGGGTTTTTACGATCAATACGGAAGGCGGCCTCTTCATCAAACGCCTTCACAAGCGAATTGATGGTAAAATCGACATTATTTCTGATAACAAGGAGTACCCTGTCCAGACAGCATCACCCGAAGCTATCGAGATCATCGGGCGTGTCGTCGGGCGCTTTGGTCAGGTGGATTAACTATTATCTGCACGCCGACCGGTGTGCGAAGCGGAGTCGGCATGTCTGTTTTTCGTCTTACAGCGGGTGTAATCGCTTTTATTTTGATATTTTTATCCACAAGCGGTTGCAGTGTACTGCGGCAAACCCCTGCAGCCACTGAAAAAACGGCCTGCAATACCAACGATCCGAAAGACCTTCAACGTTTTCCCCAAAAAGCGGAGCCCTATCTGGGCGCTTTACACGAACGCAGCGCCATCATGCCGCTGCAACGATCCTATAAAGCATGGTATTATCAGGTTTGGAATGCCGATTACAGTCCCGAAATGCCGGAAACGGTACAGTGGCCGTTTCGTATCTATACTGCAAAAGATGCCTATGGCGAGAACCTGAGACCGCTTCCGCAAAGCTGGTTCGATGCCATGCGGGAGAACGCAAACTGGCAACAGTACAACAAGGTCGCTGCACGCGCCATCGCACTCCGGCGCATTTCTCTTCGTAATTTCCCGACGGACAAACCGCTCTTTCACGATCCTTGCAAAGCAGGGGAGGGATTCCCGTTTGATTATCTGCAAAACAGTACGGTATTCGCAAACGAACCTCTCTATATTTCACACTATTCCCGAGACGGGGCATGGGCATATGTCCTGACCTCCTATGCTACGGGCTGGACTCCGTCCGATACCGTCGCGCGTATCAGTCCGGTGCAGCGGCACTATTGGCAGAGCCGGCCGCTGCTGGCGTTTTTAAAAGACGACGAAGCCCTTTATACGGCCAAACACGATTATCTGTTTACCGCACAGACCGCAATGGTGCTGCCGCTTGAAAACGAAGCTGCAAAAGGATATT
>JALWNV010000173.1 GCA_027083665.1 Helicobacteraceae bacterium | reverse complement strand
ACCGATGAACAATGCGACACACTTTTTTGCACGCCAGCCCATCCTCGACAAAAACGAGCAGATTTACGGATACGAATTTTTCTACCGCAATGAAAAAGGCGAAAGCTGTTTCGACAACGCCCGCTCAGCCACAGCCGCCGTACTCGTCAACCTTGTCAACCAGATGGGCCTGCACAGCAGCGGCGGCGATGCCAAACTCTTCGTCAATATCGACAGCGGGGTCCTGCAGTCGGATATCCTTCTCTCCATTCCGCCCGAACGCTTCGTCTTCGAACTGCCCGTAACGACAGTCGTCTCAATCCGCGTCCGCGAGCTGATGCAGATGCTCCACGGCAAAGGATACCGCTTCGCCGTCGACAACGCGACCGACGACAGTGACTCTCTCACGGCGTTCGATCCCGTACTGCCTTATATCGACTACGTCAAATTCAATACGATGGAAACCGATATCGATCTGCTTCCGGCAACGGTCGCGCGGCTCAAAGGGAAAAAACTGATCGCGCAGCGCGTCGAAATCCCCGAAGTGTTCGAAGCATACAGGGATATGGGCTTCGACTATTTCCAGGGGTACTTTTTCGCCAAACTGCACCTCATCAAACACAATCGTATCGACCCGAAGCACCTCGGCGTTATCCGGATCTACAATATGTTGCTCGGCGGCACTCCGATGCAGCAGGTGTCCGAAGAGTTCAAACGTCATAACGAGCTGATGCTGCAGTTCCTGCAGTACGTCAACTCCATCGGTATCGCGGACGGCAGTCCGAACAACTCCGTCGAAGAGCTGCTCGAAAAAGTCGGTTCCGATCGCCTGGAGCAATGGCTGATGATGATCATCTACTCCAAAAGTACCCGGACGGTCGCCGCGAAAAAGAGTCCGCTGTCGCTGATGGCCGAACAGCGCATCGACATCATGAGCACGATCATCAAAACGCTGCATCCGCTTGAAGAAAAACGTCTTTGCGATCAGGCACGGCTGGTCGCGTTCATCTCTTTGATGGAATCGGTACTCAACGTCCCGCTCGCGGCCCTGCTCAAGCAGATCCAGGTCGACGACGATATCGGCGAAGCGCTGCTGGCGCAATCGGGCAGGCTCGGCAAGATTTTCGCCCTGACACTGGCGGTGGAAAAAGACGATTACGCCGCCGCGCAGGTCCTGCTGCACTCGCTGTCGCTCGACACCTCTTTGTACGACGAACTGGAAAACCTCAAGAAAATATGAGACTCTTCCTCGCACAAAGCGCCGTAATCGATGCCTATGCATCGCTGCGGCACACGCTCGATACCTGCGTGAAAGGACGGTGGCGGAGTGCCGCTTCGCTGCATGCGACCGTCCTGTTTACCGGGGAACGCTTCCCGGCCGAAGAGATCATCGAACGTGTCCGCACCCTGGATATCGCCCTCGGGAGCACCGCGATAGAAGGCATCGGCCGATTTGTCCGCAACCGTATCCTCTACGCCTCGGCACGGCACCCCGCACTGATCGAAGCCCATTCAAAAATCGCCGAAGCGCTCGGTATGCCCGTACAGAGCCCCTATACCGTCCATGTCACTCTCATGCGCTACAAGACGATGGATACGGAATGTTTCGATGCGCAGAGCGCTTCGCTTCGGGGAAAACGGCTCGGCTCGATCGGCGGGCCGCTGAAACTGATGAAAAGCGTTCTGACTCCCGACGGAGCGCGATACGAAACACTCTATCGTTTCTGAGCACATATCGCTTCGATCCCGTCGGGGTGCTTGACGATCATCGCACTGAGATTGTCGGAACCCGTTTCCGTCACGAGAATATCATCCTCGATGCGGATGCCGATACCGCGATACCGTTCCGGGACGGCCGGATCGTCTGCAGGCAGGTAGAGCCCCGGCTCGACCGTCAGAATCATACCGGGCTCCAGAGGAATCTCATCGCCGTTTTCGTCAAAATAGGGTACGGGATCATGCACGTCGATTCCCATCCAATGGCCGATACCGTGCGGAAAATAGGCTTTGTGCTTTTTTTCCTCGAGCAGTTTTTCAATAGGACCTTCGAGTATCCCCAGCTGTGTCATCTTCTCACACAGCATCCGCTCCGCTGTTTTCTGAAGGTCGCTTTTGAGTACCCCCGGGGCGATCTTGCCGATGATCGCCGTCTGCACCTCGAGTACGGCCTCGTATACCGTCCGCTGCGCATCGCCAAAACGACCGTCGACGGGGAAAGTCCGTGTAATGTCCGTCGCATAATAGCGGTATTCGCAGCCGGCGTCGATCAAGACCAGTTCCCCCGGTTTGAGCACGTCGTCGTTTTTGACATAATGCAGCGTATTGGCATGGTCCCCTCCCGCGACAATAGTCGTGTAGGCATCGCTGTAGGCACCGTTCTTTTTGAAACAGTACTCGTACTCCGCCGCCAGGGCGTACTCCATCATTCCCGCCCGGCAGATACGCATGGCGTGATGATGTGCCTGCGCCGTAATCTCCATGCCTTTTCGGATCAGCGCGATCTCTTCGGCACTCTTGACCAGGCGCATCCGCCGGATGATCCGCCGCACATCGGTCATCTGCGTCACCGGCCGCTTCGTCTCGCGTTTGCGGCGAAGCTCTTCCGCCGCTTTTTTCGCCGCCGTGTACGGATACTCCTCGCTGAAAAGATCGAGATAGAGCTGCGGGAGGTTCTGCATCAGCTCCGGAAGTTTTTCAGCGTACTCCCCGACGGCGAAAACCTCGTCGACCTCGAAGCGTTCGGCGGCGCCATCCACCCCCAGCCGCCGTCCCGTCCACAGTTCCAGTGTTTCGTCCCTGGGCTGTACGAACAGGACGCTTCTGACTTGCGGACCCCTCTTCGATACGACCAGTATCGCGTTGTCCTCGCCAAAACCCGTCAGATAGTAAAAATCGCTGTCGGGGCGGTAGGGATACTCCGTATCGTTGGAGCGGATCTTCTGCGCCGCCGCGGCGATCACCGCGACACCATCGTCCATCTTCGCCGCCAATGCATCCCGGCGGTCTTTGTAGGTTGCTTCATTCATGGCGTAATTGTAACCCGTTTCGCTATAATTGCACAACTTTTTTACCGGGGAAACCACAACCATGATCGATCTGAAACTGCTTCAAAAAGATTTCGAGGGCGTCCGTGCCGCGCTCGTACGCAAGAAGGTCAGCCCGGAGCTGATCGAAGAGCTCAACGCGGCCAACGACGTCCTCAAAAAGGCCCGGGCCGAGTTCGAAGAGGCGCAGGCCCGCCAGAACGAAATGAGCAAGCTATTCGGCCGCTACAAAAAAGAGGGAAAAGATATCACGGAGCTCAAGGCGAAAGTCGACGCCAACAAGGCCAGAATCGCCGCACTGACGGAAAAGATGCGCGAGGCCGAAGACGCACTCGGCGCCATCGCCATGAGTATCCCGAACATCCCCGACGATGATGTCCCCGACGGAGATGACGAAGCGGACAACGTCGAGATCAGAAAGGTCCTCGAACCGCGCACTTTCGACTTCGAGCCCAAAGAGCACTGGGAGCTGGCGGAGGCCAACCGCTGGATCGATTTCGAACGCGGGGTCAAACTGGCCAAAAGCCGTTTCAGCGTCAGCTTCGGCATGGGAGCGCGGCTCGAACGCGCACTGATCAACTTCATGCTTGATTTCAACCGCGAACGCGGCTTCATGGAGGTCAGCGTCCCCGAACTCGTCAACCGCCGTGCCCTCGAGGGAACAGGCCAGCTGCCGAAATTCGAAGAGGATCTCTTCAAAATCGAAGGCGAAGACCTCTACCTCATCCCGACGGCGGAAGTCCCGCTGACGAACCTTTTTCAAGACGAGATCCTCCCCGCCGACGAACTGCCGATCAAGATGACCGG
>JALWNV010000172.1 GCA_027083665.1 Helicobacteraceae bacterium | reverse complement strand
ACATCGAAAACAGAACGCATTCAATCTCATCAGTGAAAACTTGCAGTTGTCGGCTTTGGATTCACCTTTTCGTGCAGTTTCTTTGCGTGTACTGCCTCGGGTGGAATTTCTATTTCCTGATTTGGGAATGTCACCGCTACCGATTTTGTCATCACGGAAGTACCGGACAACAGTGCCCCCCTCCCGGGATTTACCAAACCGTTGGAACCGTATACTCCGTACAGTTTTTGCGTCACCGCGGTCGATGCGTCGGACAATGAATCGGACTGCTCGGATATTCTGACCGTCAAAACGCTGCACACGTGGCACCGGGAACTCAAGCATTGTCTCAACGCCGTTTTGGGCAAAGATGCGGAACATACACCGGACAGGTCGGAGGTCGAAAGCGTGACCGTTTATGCCTGCGACAACCTCAATATCAACACGTATGCCGGGGACGAGAACGAAACGTATGACGAGCTCCGGGATCTGGTCTATGTCAGAGAGCTAAACGTTTCGGGGCGGATAGCCGGTCCTTTTCCTCAGTGGATCACGGAGCTCGATCATCTCCACTCGCTCAATATGACTGGGTTCGAGGGCATACCGAATTCCGGAGTTCTGCCGCAGGATATCGGCGACAAACTTCCGAATCTGCTGGAGCTCAGGCTCGGCGGAAACCGTCTGGTCGGAGCGCTGCCGGTATCGATCGGTTCGATGTATGACCTGGCGGTGTTGGAACTTGACTATAACGATATGAACGGAACGGTTCCCGCGGCAGTGGGAAGTCTTGCCATGCTCGAAAAGCTCGATCTCAGCGGCAATGATTTCAACGGTACACTGCCGCAGACACTTTCAAACCTGACCGGCCTCAAGACACTCTATCTCGGCGGCAACCGTTTCGAGAGCTTCCCGCAGTGGATAGGTGCTTTGAACGCACTCGAAACGCTCGATTTGAGCGGTATACCGGTTGCGGGTCCGTTTCCCGACAGTCTGAAGCCGCTGACGGGGCTGAAAGAACTTTATCTCAGAGATTGCGATATCCGAGGGACTCTCCCGCGCTGGATCAATGTCTTCGGTTCGCTGACGGCACTCGATCTCTCTTCCAATGCCCTCTACGGAGAGATCCCGACGACAATCACTCAGTTGACAAATATTCCTACATGCGGATACGCATTCTTTATCAACGGCAACTGCAATCTTTTTTCGACCGACCGGAGTACGAAGGAGTATCTTGATCAAAAAATGGGGGATCCGGTGGATTGCTTTATTACCGAAGACCTTATCTACTACAACGCTATGCTGTTGACCAATACCCATCGATGCGACATGGGGCTTTCGCCTGTCCGTATGTTATTGCTTGATTGATGTTTGTCCGTTTCGCAAGTTGCGGGGTGCCTTTGGGATCAAAGGCGGCTGGAGGGCAGGATTTGTATAAGTTCAAAAAATTGCAACGTTTTTGCAACGCCGGCATGATAGAATGAGAAAAAGGCATCGGCGGATAGCGATGCAAAGTGTCAAAAAAGGACGGGATAATGAAAAAGATAGTTAGATGGGGTATAGCCGGTGCACTGATCCCGGTATTGGCATGGGGCAACTGGACGGAAGTGACGAAATTCGTCGAAGGCGCCGGTGACGGCAATCTTTCCGCCGGCTACAGCATCGATGCCGACAACGATTATCTCGTCGTCGGTGCGCCGGATGAAAACGGCAGTTACGGCCCGCACGACGGAGCGGTCTACGTCTATAAAAAAAGCAGTTCGGGAGAATGGGTTCCGCAAGATCGTATCGCGGGGTACTACAACGAGTCGCTCGGGACGGATGTCGCCGTCAGGGATATGGGCTCCGAGGGGGTTTATATCGCCGCGGGCGCTCCCGATTACGAGTTCTACAATGCCAAAACCGGTACGACGACCTATCGTGACACCGTCAAAGTTTACAGCCAGAACGTGGCCGGGGATTTTGTCACGATGTGGGTATTTTACGATGCCAACGGTTCGGGGTTGGGGAGCAGTGTCGATCTGGCGAGCTTTACCGAGATATCGGGCATCCCGCCGAATATAACAACGCAGGACAAAGGTATCCTGGTTGTCGCCGGAGTGCCGTTTAGCAGTACAGCCGACGGAAAGGTCTCGACATACGCGTTCAGTCTGACGGACGGAAACTCCAGCAACTGGAAGAGTTTCACGATAAGTGATCCGGGGCTGGTTTACAACCATTACGGCCATGCGGTGGCGGTGACGGATGACCTGAAATTCAGCATCGCGGTCAACGGACGCGCCCATCTTGCCGTCGGCGCACCGGATGAAGATGTGCAAAACAGCGGCGGTACCGAGACCTATACGGACAAAGGAGCGGTCTACGTCTATGAACTCGACGGGACTTTTTCCGGCGGGTTTTCCTGGACGAAAGAGGCCCGGTTGACGCAGGATGTGGACGGGGTATTGCGGTCGGGATCCGAGTATGCGGATGCGAGCCGGTTCGGTACCTCGGTGGATTTGACCCAGCGGCATCTCGTCGCGGGAGCGCTGATCGAAAATGTCGTATCGACGCTGACGACCATCCATGTAGGCGAAGCGGATCTGTTTTCGCTGTACGATATCAGTGCGAACGGCTGGGATCACAACACCACGTTCATTCAGCCGGAAAATCCGGATCCGGCGGCGTCGGAAAGATTCGGGTATGCCGTTTCGATCGATACGCAGAATATGATCACGGTGGGTGCACCGGACTTCGGCGGTACCGGGGCGGTATTCGTCTACGGATACGATACGAACAGTTCCGATTGGCTGGCGGCCGGCACGATCGTCGGCCAATCCGCGGGCGCCCTGGGGAGCAGTGTCGATACGCTTGACGGAAAGGTGATTGCCGGCGATCCCGACAGCGACAGCGTAAGCGTGTTCGAGTGGAAAGAGCCGAATGTGAATCCCGCACTGCTCATGTATCTGCTCAACTGACGGATACCTTCGGCAACAGCCGCGGGGAGCCGCGGACACACAACACGCTTCTTCAGAGATTCTTCTCAGACAAAACGATATCCGACCGGATGCAACACAGATGCAACGCTATTTTGCTATAGTTGATGTATGGGAAACAATTCCGGGAACATTTTCACGGAATCTGTTTGATGAAGGAGGGGAAAATGTCTATTTACAGGCAAATACCGTTTTTGAAAAGCGGGTCGGGTGTACTGATCTTTATGTTTTTATCGGCAGCTGTATACGCCAACGATCTTCGCATCGAAGAGTTCAGCGCGACGTTGCTGCGAAACGGATCGGAGTATACGAGTACGCAGGATCTCGGATACCTTCCGGCGACCGATACGCTGGGGGTCGAGCTGCATCTCAAGACGAGCTGGGCGTGTAACGGCAACGTCGGCGATACCTGTGACGATAAACCGGTGGTGGAAACATATTGGTACAACAATATCCCGATCAGCGTTTCGTTTTACTCCGAACTCGTCGCCATTTCGAGCGGGGGAGCTTCGTATACGCTCAAGACAGATAAAGAGTACGGTATTCTCACATTCAATCTGAGCTACCGCTACAACGATGGATCGCTTTCGAACGAAGCGGATGACCGCAATATCACTATCGACGATGCGAATTTTACCCGGTGGGTCGCGGAACGGTTCTACAACGGCGAAACGGTCACCTTTCAGATCACCATCAACAGCAATGCGTCCTACCATGTAACGGAAGATGATTACGGCAACAACACACAGGGTGACACGGTTGCGACACTGATTCCCGTCGCAAGCAGCCTGAAAATTTCCGATACGCTCTCGGTCTCCATCGACACGCTGAGCGCCGCGACGGACGACGGCGGAGGCGCCTGCCCCGTGGCGCTGACAGGCAGCGGCACCTGGCTGCCCGGCAGCGGTTGGGATGCGACGACGTATACGATGGGCGGCACCTGTACGAGCGTCGCG
>JALWNV010000171.1 GCA_027083665.1 Helicobacteraceae bacterium | reverse complement strand
GTGCGGGACCGGTAGGGGGGGAAAGGAACCTTTTGTTTGCCGGGTGTTGTCTTCAGCGCAGCAGTCGTTCCATCAGTCTCGCCGCCTCATGGCCTCCGTCGTCTTTTGGTATGCGTACGGCATTGATCATCTCGGCGGCGGTATTATGGCCCATATTGAACAGCAGGCCTTTGATGGCATGAAGGGTGTATTCGACCTCTTCCAATGGAAACGGTTCTTCATTTTTGAGATTTTCAAGGATGCTCAGCTCTTTTTCCAGATCACGTTTTCCCGCTTCGAGCAGCGGTTCGATTTTTTCGGGCTCAAATCCGAATTTCTGAAAATATACACGGGCAGTTTCCGCACTTTCTTTCACGATTTCTTTCACGTATCAATTCCTTTAATACCGCGGGACTGTTTTTCCGGGATCGGTTTTCTTTCGATATGTTCTCGTATTCCCGATGTTCAGCTGTTCAATAGTATGAGCACATTCTCTTTGAAGACTTTGGGCAGTATCGGTTTGGTCATGAAGTCATTGAAATAGGAGCGTACCTGTTCATAGAAATGCGGATAGATGGTCAAGGCGACGACTTTGGTGAAGCCCATCGATTTTTGAGACGCGGCGATGGCGATCTCTTTCCCGTTCCCGTCCGGCAGATTTAAATCGCTGATAACGAGGTCGTACAGTTCTTCGGCACGCTCGAGCTTTCCCAGTGCTTCGCTGACTGTTCTCGCAGTGTCGATATGCAGGTCATATCCGTGATCGTTCTCAATCTCTTTGAATACGCTTTGTTCCAGATGCAGCGTAAACTCGACATCGTCAATCAGTAAAATTCGTCTTCGCATTTTCGCTCCCTTGTACAGGTATTGTCGTGTCCTTCCGATCGTTTAAGAAGGTCCGCCGTTCCTATCCATCCTCTTTCGTCGACAGGGCTGAACCGATCAGCCGGAATAGGTTTAGCATGAAAGAACTATAGCGATTTCCGAAGCGCTGAAGTATCGGGAAAAGTCCTACAGAGTGTAGGGGTTTGTCCGATGGTGCCCGCCGGCAATAAATGCAATAATTCTTTTGTCATTTATGAATGATCAATATCACTTTAAAGAAGGAGGACGCATGTCCGTATCCGTAGATGTTAGCAAGCTTACAGCCGAAGGTACCCAGTTACTTCAGGGATTTGTCGAAAAAATGGGATTGGAAGGCGCCGTTATCGCCACCGCAGAGGGTCTGGAAATGGCCAGTTATTTTACAAGCGATAAAGATGCAGACCTTATCGCAGCCGACACCGCTTCGATGCTTTCTGTCCTGAGCAGCGCATTGGAAAATACCGACAAAGGCGCATTGAACGAACTCATTATTACGGCAGAGGGCGGATCGATCGCCGTCAAAGATCTGGGCGACGATATCGCGTTTGCCTGTCTGGCGCCGAAAGGTTACAAGATGGGCGGCCTGATTGTCGCTCTGAAGCAGTTTATGAAAGAGATTCACTCTTTCTGAGACAAGAGATTACAACAAAAAGATCAGAGGTGTCACGCAAGTGACAATTGAATTTTAATGAATTAGCAACTTGTTAAAAGGACGATGGAAGATGGGAGACGTAAAAGTGGCCAAAGAGCACCTGTTGGGATATATTGATGAAATGAAAAAAGGCGAGATAGAACCTGCAGAGTTCTACAAAAAACTGATGAGCGTCCTCGCGGAGCTCGATGTTACCAACGAAGACCTCAAGGGAGTTACACCGCAGCTGCTCTCTTTTGTTAACGGGCTTCTTCGAAATATGAGTTAGCGGAGGATGCAGGCAGCCGTACAAAACGGCGCTGTTTTCATACTCCGGGAGGGGAAAGCCCTTCTCCTCCTGACAGCGGATTGAGGGTCTTTTTACAAGGAGCCAGTAGAATACCGGTCGGTTTTTGCGCAAGAGCAGATAGTATAGTGCAGAGAAGTATCCTTCTTTTCCCTATGCCATTTTAGAAAATGGGAGTTTTTTGAAAATGAACTATAATGAAGTTTTAAGGAGGTACGACCTCCGTTTTGAAGACAATCTGGATATTGTCGCCACCTTTCTGATAGACATCAAAAGCAATAAGTACGTCAAAAATATGAGAAGCGGCAATATCGATGAAAAAGAGCTGGTGACCATACTGCAGTATTCCACCCGTCTTTTCAGTGATACCGTCACACCGGTCAACACGCTTGTCATCGAAAGGGACGACTGGAATATTGTATTTATCCGTGTGTGCGATGACGACAACAACCATCTGTATATCACAGTGGCCAAGAAACGGTTGGCATTGGGCGCCCTGTTGTCGATGGTCAAAGGTATTTAACCCTTGTCAACATTCTATTCTGGGAGAGAGTGATGGAAGATCGTGTAGAATTTGAAGGCAAAAACTTTAGAGTTTTTACCGAAACGGGAGCGAAAAACCGGATAGAGACAACGATCGAATTGGAGCAAGAACAGGGTAACCGGATTCTCCATCAGCAAAACCGGATTTTCAAATCAAAACCAGAAAAGGAAGAATTGATGAAATTTCACAACAAAGCGCTCTCCCTCCTTTTTAAGATATTGCAAAAAGACAGTAATCCTGACGCAAAGTCTTTTGACGAGGAAGAGAAAGAAGACAAGATACCGTCGCAAGAGAAAGGCCCGGCAGGCAGCGAAGAGGTGCTGACATCTGATAATGGTCAATTTTCAACGATATGCAGTGAACTGCTCGGCAACAAACAGCTTGCCTGTTTTTTATCGAAAGATGATGAATTGTACAGCTATTTCAACAATGAGCCGGGCGAAATGAACGAAGACCTTATCCTTAACATTTCCACGACGATCGATTTCATCAAAGACAATAAGAACATAGAAAAACTGATCGGTGATTGGCACCTGATGCTGCGAAGCGAAAAGTCGTTCAACCTGTATGCTTCCGTTATCGGCGAAGAAGACGTGCTTATCATCATTAACGACCCGATGCTGCCCGTCGGATCGATGTTGAACACGAACGAAAAAATAAAGGAAAAATTAATAGGGAAGTTTTATTGATTAACTCCGGAAAGGATATATTGTGAAAAAAACCGATCCAGTTCTCTCCTACCTTCAGGATATAAAAAAACAGACAAGTTCGGATACGGTTCTTTTTGTCCACCATAATGATGACTGCACGCTCCAACATATTTACGATCTGGAAAAAAATGTAGAGAAAACGATCGATCTGTGTGCGGAAGATTCCATCATAGAAATATCGGCAAAAAAGAGTACCCCGCTTATAGAAAACGATGTGAACAATTCGTTTATATTTAATCAAAAAGTCGATAACCCTTTCGGCCTTTCGGCTATGCGCTACGGCGTGATTCCGATTTATTCTGAAGACGGTTCGCGTCATGCCGGCGGATTTTTTCTCCTGTACCAAACGCAGAAAAACAAAACGGCATATGAAAAAGATATCTTTTTGACACTGCAAAAGAGATGCGGAAAGTTGGTCGAAGAGCTTTCCGGGACGGATGCTTGGAAAAATGTGCTGAAGACTCCGTGCCGCCGTTGTTCAAAGACGGCTGCCGGCAAGAGCGGCGAGGATGTCGATCAGGCCTACCAGTTTTTTTCATCGATCGTTCACGATATGCGGACGCCGATCAATGCGACGCAGGGGTTTCTGGAGCTTCTGGAGAATGAAGTCGACAGCAGTCAAAAAGAGTATATTATCGCCGCATCGCGCAGTGCGGAAATGGTAACGTCACTGGTCAATGACGTTCTGGATTTCTCCAAGATAAAAACGGGGAATCTTGAAATCGATTTGCACTACTTCTCTCCTTTCGAATCTTTCCGGAATATCGCCTACACTTTCTATCATACGGCCTGGAAGAAGGGGGTGGTGCTCTCTTTATTTTTGGATCCGTCCATCCCGCTGATCATCAAAAGTGATCCGTATCGAATCAAGCAGATCAT
>JALWNV010000170.1 GCA_027083665.1 Helicobacteraceae bacterium | reverse complement strand
CCGCTATGTCATGTGAAGCCTACTATCAAATATATGCAAAATATTTCAATGAATCCATTTTGGTTAGAGAAGATATTGATACAGGATTTTTTAGGCATAAAATCTATTTTAATACCAAAGAGCGAAAAACTGCGTATATCAAATACGACGATTTGTTGAGTGGTGGTGTATACAATACGCCAGTTGTAGATAGAAACATGAGTAATTATTGCGACTTCAACACAAGTAAATATGAGTAAATGATGAAAAAAGTATTTTTATTTCTAATACTGTTGACTTCATTTGCTTTTTCTGCTATTGACGAACGAAAAACGGATATATTTTTTGGCAATGGGGTTTTGACAGATCGAGAGGCAGCAAAACATAATGCTTTTAAAGTGTTAGAGCCAGCCATCATCGATACATTCGGCCCCGACTACTACAACCAACATATCGGCAAAGTAGCTTACGCCTACAACTCCACCCATCTCTGGGGCTTTGGAGACCTGATAGAGTCCGCCCTGCAAAAGCTGGACGTTCAATCACTGGTAGACGCTTTCTTGCTGTGGAAAGCGGCGATCAGGACGAGTCACTCCACAGATCTTCAGATACAGGTAAAAGCCTATACGAATAGCATTGCCGCCGGTCACAAAGTGCTGGTCGTCGCCCATTCTCAGGGGAACCTCTTTGCGGCGGATGCCTACAATAAACTGCCGGGATGGATGCAGCCTTACTTTGAAGCCGTCAGTGTCGCTTCGCCCATGAGTGCGGATATAAAATACGGTACATCCAGAATAGACTGGGATAACGACATCGTTCCGCGTATAGCGACTCTTGGAGCGGTCTTGCCGAAAATGGCTTCCTGCAAAGTCAGAAATGTCGAATGGGAATCCAATAATCCTTTCGGTGTGGGAAAACCTGATTCGGATTTTGTGAGAAAATCGGATATCAATGCCACCATCGGCAAAACCTATCACTATACAGCCCGGGAAAACGGAGTGAATTCCAAAGTACATGCTTTTACTTTCTATATGGGCGATGTGCTAAAAGACGGGGAATCTCCGATTCTGAATCCGTTTACAGGCAAACCCTTAAGTGATCAATCCGCAAAAACAAAAATAATGAATGCGATCGACACCAAACTGAGACTGCTGGAGTCGGTTCCCTCCCAATGGAAAAAATCCGCCGACATCGGCTGTCCTTCCTCCTGTGCCCACCGCATACGGGTCGAACATAAATTTGACGCGGCGCTGGATGCGAACATGTCGGGGGTGGACGTACTGCCGTTTGATGCGACGGCGAAGCTCTACGAGGTAAACGCCACCTACGTCAAAGGGAACCGTGCCGGAACAGGTATCAACGAAATAAAAGACGGCACAATCTGCTACGAACTCGACGGCACTTCGCAAAAGATTCCTGGAAAAGATATTAACAATACCGCAAAAAAAGGCGCTCTTGAAATCACGCTTACCTGGGACAATAACGACAGTGATTACAACCTGACCGTAGGAGAAAACGCAAACGGCGAACCGCTCGGAGGCACAATAGATCTGCAGACCTGCAATACGGAGCATTACTACGTCAAAGATGAATACGCCATTCTTCCCGGAACCTATCCCGTCGGAATCATCCCCGATAATGGGCCTCATGCCTATTTCCTGGATCTCGTTTTCAAACTGCCAAAGCTCGATAAGCCCAAGAAAATGACACTTTCGCACTTCAACGCACACGGCAAGGTAGCGGACATCATTATCAAGAAAAAACCTGACGGCACCCCGCAACTGTATGTCGCGCCCTCGCCTTCGTCCAGCGGAGGTGGAGGCGGAGGTACATCCCGCTGTCAGCCCGGAATGCCGGAAAAAGAGAGCTGCGGCTGTATCTTATGCGAATACCAAGTCTTCAATACAATCAGCGGAACGCACCTCGGACCGCTTTCGGACGCACAGGTCAGAATCTACCGGCTTGAAGCGTACGCAAAAGGGACTCCGCTATACAAAGGCCGCACCGTCGGCAGCGACGACTTGTTCAGTGCCGGAAGCTTCCGGTTCCCCGAAGGACTCATAGCATCCCTTGATGACAATACAACCTACCTGATCGAAGTCAAGGGCGGGACGGACATCGATGCCGATGACGACATGAGCCTGGACAAAATTCCAACCGCCAATCACGGTACGCTGCATGCCGTACTCGAAGGCAGCGTATTCAAAACGGCTCAACCCAAAGTCAATATCCTGACGGAGATCGCTTACCAGATCGTCAAGTACGATATCCAAGAGAAAGAGATCAATACGACCGCGGTCATCGGTACACTCGATGATGTCGCCCGTCGTCTGCTGCGTTCAAAAGTCTATCCGAACGAAAAAGAAACACTTTCGCACGCAGACCTGCTCGACTGGATGCCGCAGCTGGACCAAGCTCTTACTGTCGCTGACTATACTGCCTATATCAGACCCATCGTCGATAAAGTCCTGCAAAACGAAGCTATCTATGAAGATGCCTATAACGTGGTATACCATCCCGAGGGAACGGTCCCCATTCTGAAGATGACACGGCTGAGCGTCAGAGAAGATGCCGTCACGGGTACGGCGATCGGAAATATCGATGTGTTGAATAAAGGCGAAAGCGATATTAACGCATACACCCTTGCAGGCGATAGCGTCGGAATGTTCAACATAGACGAAAACGGAACAGTCTATACAAACGCCCCGATCGATTATGAGAGAGAAGACCAATACAACCTTATGGTTTCTGCGGCAAACGAAAGCGGTAAGGGACCGGCATCACTGCTGAAAATCTCGGTCATAAATGTTGAAGATTCCCCGACGATCACCCTGCCTGCCGAAACCCTGCGGATCGGAGAGAATGCCGCAGCCGGAACGGTCATCGGACGGCTTATGATCGATCCCGGTTCTTCACCTCTGGTCGATATCGATATCGAAGGCGAAGACGGAAAATATTTCAATATCGACCTGAACGGCACCTTAAAGCTGATCAAAACACCATTGCCGTATAATCAAAAAACTTTCTATCATATCCGTCTTCTCGCTTTCAACGAAACAGACGTGAGCCGAAGCACCGAAGCGACTATCTATTCCGCAGCCGGTCCCATTGCTCCGGCTCCGCAGAACTTTCTCGCTTCCGTTGCGGAAAACACTCCATCCGGCACCGTTGTCGGAACGGTATCGCTGTATCCCGGAAGCAATATTGCGGTGACAGGATACCGCCTGAACGGAAACTCTGATTTTACAATCGACGGCAACGGCACAGTCCGCGTTGCGGAAAGTGCCCAAATCGACTATGAAACACAACAGGAGTATCGCTTCACCGTCACGGTACTCAATGCCGAAGGCGGGGAAAAGAGTGCGGTAGCACATGTACAGGTAACAAACGAGGTGGAAGCCGCCCCGACGCTGACGGATATCAACCTGACGATACCCGGCAGCAGCCGCGTCGGCTCAACTATCGGCAATATCGTGGACGGTTCCGGCGAATCCGAGATCGACCGGCTCTTTGTCAGCGGATCGGATCGGTTCGGTATCGATTCGCGAGGACGCCTTTACATCAACCGTCCCTTATATGAAGATGACAAAAGAGTATATACGCTGCAGGCATATGCACAAAACGCTTTCGGAAAAAGCAAAACAGTCACAATCAGCATTCATGTCGACAGCGGCAAGCTTGCCATGGCGGATACCGGTTATGCCGCATCCACAGTTACTCTCTCAGAAGATGCTGCATTGGCCTATGCGGGGAGTCTGAAATTCGGCCTGCATATTATCGATGTCCGCGATGCGGGGCACCCGATCATCCTCGGAACTTTGGCGATCGAAGGCGGCGCAACGGATGTGGCATTGGACATGAACCCAAATCAGGAAATAGAAATTCCACCCGAGGCAGTACACGCAAAGAAACTGCACGAAAAGGTGAATCCAAAGCCGACAAC
>JALWNV010000169.1 GCA_027083665.1 Helicobacteraceae bacterium | reverse complement strand
GCCGCCGTCCCACGCTTCGGGCAGCCTGAACGAGGCACCGAGATTCGGCGCCGTCAGCTTCAGCGGACCGTTATATATCGTTCCCGTCCGAAGCGTTTCGGCTGACACCGCGGCAAGAAACGCCAGAAGTACCAGTACCGTTTTATACATCCTTGCCACCGCCCGTCTCTTTGAAAGATATTCAAACTATAGCATACCGACACGTATCTTATCGCCGTTTCAAGCGCAAAACGCTATAGTCGCAGTAAAAAAACAGGCACGCCATGGCCAGCGACACCCCCGTCTCCGCAAAATCGAAAAAGATCATTACCCTGTTCATTCTCTTTGCGATCGCTTTCACCGTCTTTTTCAGCGTCCTTGCCCAGCGCGCCCTCTCCGAACGGCACACTCCCCGGCTGTTCACCTCCAGTACGACCAAGGCCAAACGCGGCGACATCGTCAGTGCCGACGGTTTTCATATCGCCACGACACGCAAACTCTACAAGGCCACTGTCGACACCCGCAACATCGACCCCGGGAAAAAGGAGCTGTTCGTCCAGCTTTTTTCCATCTACAGCGGTATCCCGGCAGACAAGGTCCGCCGCAAACTCCGCAAAAAACGCGGCAGCGTCGTCTTGAGCTACAACATCTCCCCCAAACGGGCCCAGTACCTCAAAAGCCTCGCGTTCGAGCTCCGCAGGCTGGGCGTTTTCGTCGAATACACCACCCCTTCGGGCCGCGAGATCCTGCACGGTCTGAGCGTCGTCGAAAGCGGGGAGGCCCGGGTATACCCCTACGGCAAACTGCTGACGCCGCTGATCGGTTACCCGCGCAAGTACGAAGACGAAGGGTATACGCGCAACCGCGGTATCAAAGGACTCGAAAAACAGTTCGATGAAGACCTGCATGCGCGGCAAAACGGCTACGCCTACGCGCCGCGTGACATCAACAACTACAAGCGCCTCACGAAACAAAGCCGGTATCTCCCCGCGGTCGACGGCTACACGCTGAAACTGACCATTCCCGTCAGCCTTCAGATCCGGGTCGAAAAGATCGCCGAAACGATGAAAACGTACCTGCGCGCCAAAGAGGTCATGGCGGTGATCATGGAGTCCGAAACCGGCCGGGTACTCTCCCTGGCGAGTTCCAACCGCTTCAACCCGACCCATATCCGAAGAAGCGACTACCCTTCACTCAACACCGGTGCGCTTGAATACAGCTTCGAACCCGGTTCGGTCCTCAAGCCGCTCGTCTTTTCCATCCTGCTCGAACACGGCAAGGTCGATCCCTACGACATCGTCAACATCCACGGCGGACGTTTCAAGATCGGGCGTAAAGTGATCCGGGACGAACACAAATTCGACTGGCTCAGCGCCGAAAACGTCATCGTCCACTCCTCCAACGTCGGCATCGCACAGCTGGCGCAGAAACTCGACGGCGAAGAGTTTCACGAAGGGATGCTTCGTTTCGGGCTGACGCGCCCGACGGGTATGGACCTGCCGTATGAAAAACGGGGAACCATGCCCAGCGTCCGTCAGCTCAACTCCGAGCTCTACAAGGCCATCACCGCCTACGGTTACGGTATCCGGGTCAATCTCATGCAGTTGCTCAAAGCCTACAACGTTTTCAACAACGGCGGCAAGATGGTCGTCCCCACTGTCGTCGACGGCCTGATTGATCCGGTGACGGGCGAGAAGATCGTCTTCGACCCCGAACCGCCTGAACAGGTTCTGACTCCCGCCACGGCGGCTCGGATGAAAAAGATCCTCGTCAAGACCGTACTCGAGGGAACGGGCAAAGGCACGATCACGCCGGGACTCGAAATCGGCGGCAAAACGGGGACGGCACATATCGCTGAACGCAAAGGCTACGTCAACAAGTACAACACGTCGTTTCTGGGATTCGCCAACGACGCGCAGGGCCATCGATACACGATCGGCGTCACCGTCGTCAAACCCAAAAAATACCACTTCGCCTCCCTCACCGCCGTCGCCGTCTTCAAGAAGATCGTCGATATGATGGTGCGCGAGGGCTATCTCGTCCCGGAAATACCGGAAGAAAAACAACCATAAGCGCGGTTCAGAAAAGTTTGCCGATTTTTCGGAATCCGTACCAGTACAGCAAAACCCCCAGCAGCGATACCCCGCCGAAATAGGGCCGGAGATCGCTCAGCGCCGTTCCGCGGTAGAACAGGCTCTCCGCTCCCTCGATATCGATACCACCGTGATCGAAAGCCGTAAATCGACAGCCTGTTTTACCTACAAAGGGGTTCCGGGCTATACACCGATGCTCAGATAATAGTGCTACTGTAGAAGATACATCATCAGTGACGGACCAAAATCGAGATGCTTTTTCATTCGATAGATTTTATTGTCAGAAGACCGTATTCCTCTTGTACTAACGTAAACATCTTTATCATAGTCACTAATCTGCACCGCATAACCAATTCCATCATTCGTTTCTTTTTTCACTAACGCTCCTCTCTTTTCCCATGCACCATTGGCATATTCATAGATGAAAGCGCCTCCATCTGAATAACATGCACTCAAAGAAAGCTCAGGTGTTCCCAGTACTACCCTGTCTTCTTTTATCGCTACTGCCCTGACATCGGCATTTGCATACGGAACGTGCAAAGGCTCTCCAAGACGATCCCACTCCGGCACCAGTTCTCCGGTATTGTATCGATAGGCGATTGCTTCACCCGTTGGTGTTTCGGTGTCCTTGGTATAACTCTGAGAATCTGCACCGACAATTATTCTGAAGTTATTTACAGCTACTGTATTTCCAAATCGTGTTCTGTCAAGATAGGTTACCGCAGAGATAGATTGCAGCTGTTTTAGTTTTTGCGGTCCACTCCAATGATACCCATCGGTGTAATCACCATCCATTGTATACACGTAGGCTGCACCCCTCTTTTGATAATTTGTACCGCCAATCGTTATGTTTTCTTCCGGTGCACCTACGACTAACGGATTGGCATCATGATAACAACCGCTTGTAAATCTATACATGCCTACACTTTCACCAAAACCACTTCCGGTCACTGGCGCACTTATATTTTCCTCACTCCAAGTATTATCTGCAATGTCAAGACGGTAAATTTTTACCATATTTTCTTTAGGAAGACCGGTTACGATAATTTTTTGTTTCAGCTTAGCAAGCTCAAGAGGAAAACAGTTTTCTACCTCCAGTACATTTGCTGCGGCAACAGATTCTCCTGCACCAGAATTATCTTTTTCGAGAAAAAATTTCGACAATTCATAGCGGCTTGATGTTCTATTGTAGTCAAAAGCAAGTACAGCGTCATAATAGCTTTCCACTGATAAAGTGGATACATTCGTATCCGGTGCCCCCACAACAATCATATGACTTTTCATATCCATTCCAACAAATGGTGTGATAGCAACAGATTGTCCAAAGCGTTTGAACTCATAATGACTGGTGATTGTCATACCTCCATTTAATGTTATCGTTCTCGTAAACGACGGCATATCTATTTTCTGAATCATCTGCCATGAATTGTTTTGATCATTCTTCTCATAGATATAAATAGCACCTTCATTTTCACGAGGTGCCCCAACGATCATGATCCTGTCTTTAACAACCATACTCTGTCCAAAGGAATAGGCATCCTCCGTTATAGTTTCGCTTACATGCCAACCTGCCCACACACTTGTGACGTACACAAGAAAAACGAAAAGCTTTTTCATTCGCCTACATCCTCCTTATAATGATGTCTTAATAATATCATAACAATCTCTAATAAAAAAAGAGAACATCTTTCATCCTTCTCCTCTCCTTTGATACTTAGAGGCATTCTTCTGTCTTTGAATCGATTATAGCTCCTCCTATAATTCATTTACAGTCTATATCACCCAAAAGGGATAGAGATTGTAAAAAGTTTGTGTTAGCATTAAAGACGGTTGATGTAACTGCTTTAAGCAATT
>JALWNV010000168.1 GCA_027083665.1 Helicobacteraceae bacterium | reverse complement strand
TTTACAGCCGCTGCCGCAATCGAACATGGGCTGCGACACAGCAGGATTATCCATATTTCCGTCCCCGAGGATGATGCAGCCGTAATGCCGATGCAATTCAATGCCCGTAATATGCAGCGGGTTGTCGATGGACTTTTTGAGACAAAATACGGCTGGGGCGGTTATTACGGCGAGCGGGACTGCTCCTCGACGATCCGCGATATCTTCGCGCCGTTTGGACTCTGGCTGCCGAGAAATTCTTTTAAACAGTCCAAGGTCGGAAGGGTTGTTTCCTTAAAAGGACTGAGTGATGTTCAGAAACGGGAGAAGATAATCAAAGAAGCGCTCCCGTTTGAAACACTGCTCTATCTGAAAGGCCACATCATGCTTTATCTAGGAACCTATGACGGCGAACCGGTTGCCTTGCATACGATCTGGGGAATCAAAATACATAAAAACGACGGCTCGGAGGGGCGCTTTATCATTGGAAAAACCGTCATCTCATCACTGGAACTCGGAAAGGAACTGCCGGGCTATCACTTTGAAGACAGTCTGCTGCACCGTCTTGAGAGTATGAATTTCGTCTTCGGGAAATAACGGGGAAGAGAGAACACCGCTGCATCCAGCTCAGGAAATGCATTCCGGGCAATAGCCGGAAAGAAGGCTAGTGCAGGTCGGCGTTGAGCTTGACTTCGCGGCGCGAACGCAGGATGATCATTTCGCCGGTAAAAGAGTCCTGGCGGAAGTGGATACCGTTCAGACCGGCAAGCTCCTTGCCCTTGAGCCAGTCACCTTCGAGGTTGGCGCCGGGATTGGCGGCATTGATCTTCTCGAGCTCTTCTTCTTCGACGGTGAACTTTGTGCCCTCGAGTACCGCGATACCCGCATCGATGATACAGCCGTCACCCAGCGGCAGACCGCAGACGGAGTTCGCGCCGAGAAGACAGTTCTTGCCGATAGAGATCGGGTTGCCGTCGGTACCGCTGAGGACCCCGAGGATGGATGCGCCGCCGCCGACATCGGACCCGTCACCGACGATCGCGGAGCTCGAAATTCGTCCTTCGACCATGCTGACTCCGGTCGTCCCGGCATTGAAGTTGATATAGCTCGCCCCCGGCATGACCGTCGTACCGGGATGCAACTGGGCGCCGAAACGGACTTTGGCCGTGTCGAGGATGCGGGTATTGTCCGCCGGGATGATGTGCTGCAGGAATCGCGGAAATTTGTCGACAAAATCGATGTGCGGATACTCGCCGGAAAATTTGAGTTCGATTTCGTTCTCGCGCAGCCACTCGAGCTCGATCGGTTTGCCGTCGGACCATGCGACGTTGGGCAGGGCGCCGAAAGCGCCATCGAGGTTGATGCTGCGCAGGGCGACTTTGCCGAGCGAAAGGGCATAGAGTTTCAGGTAGGTCGCCTCCACGCTCCGGCACGGTGCGTCGTTGAAAAGGAAAACGACACGGAATTCGCCTTCGCGCATACCGGCGGATTTGATCTGATTGTACAGGGCGGAGATGACCTGGATATTTTTATGTGCCTCGCCGTAGGCTTCGTCCGCATACGGTGTGAACGCGTTGAGACAGCTTTCGAGAAAGCCGAGCGTGACGTTGCAGACCGCTTCGTCTCCGTCGAGTTCGACCGTATCGCCGTTTTCGGCAAGCGCTTCCATGAAGATCGCGGCACTGCCGAAGTTCTCTTCCCAGTTGATGACCGGATAGGTCGCCTGCAGGACTTTGTCTGTATTGAGCTGGCCGTAATCGACACGGCAGATACCGAATGCGACCGGCTTTTTGTAATGCGGGCCGCTTTGAATTGCTTCGACTTTTGCTTTGAACGCTTCCGCGGTTTCAATCGTTTCCATAAGATTCCTCGAATTTTTTTTGAAATTCTATCATACTTATCCGCCGGGAAACTAAGCGGGATTTTAAACTCCGCCGTTTCCAAAATCCTGAAGACGCCGCCACGGTGCAAAATGGTATACTTTTGATATAAGCCGCGATAAAGGACCACGATGAACGAATGGATGACACTTTTGCAAAACGACGATTATCTCGGAGTGAAAAAGCATCTTAAAAAAGGAGCGGATGTCAATGCGAAAAACGAACAGGGGGAATCCATTCTCGCTATCGCGCTGCGATTGCGCTGCGGTGACGAGCTTCTGGCCCTGCTGATGCGCGAAGGTGCCGATCTGTTCGACAGGGACAACGAGGGCGTCAGTATTTTCGACGCCGCCATCACCTACAACAACCTGATGACCGTGCGCACAATTCTCGATGCCGGTATCGATGTCAACGATACCGGCAGGCAGAGCGGCTTCACTGCGCTGATGGCGGCGGTATGCTACAACCGCAAAGAGATCGTTGAACTGCTGCTCGAACACGGTGCGGACACGGCGCTGAGGGATGCCAAGGGCCTCGACTGCCGCGACTATGCCCGAAAGACCCATCGTCTGAAGATGCTCGAACTGCTTGAACGCGGGGGCGAAAACAGCTGAAAAGAGACGGGCTTGCTCTTTTTCAGCTCTATATCACTATAATAACAGAAAAGAATAGGCTTCCGGAACGAATGAAAATCAAATCTGCCATCGTATTCTTCTTCGCGGTTCTGTCCCTTCAGGCGAAAACCATCCTTTTGTATAACGATTACAGCATCGATATTTCGAGTGTCGATGCCCTGGTAACGACACTGAAAAAAAATCATGAGGTGATACGCGCCGCGGATATTACGGAATTTGAAAACGCTTTCGGTAAACAGGCGATCGATGTCGCCATTCTTGCGCTGCAGGACAAACCGCGAACGGCATCGGAATTTCCGGCATTCGTCAACTATGTCACATCGGGAGGAAAAGCGATCTTCATCGACGGCAACAGGAACGTTTCCTGGACAAAACTGTTCGGCTTTTCCTATACCGGCCGGAAGAACGACAGAACGGTCACCCTGCTTGACAATACGCTTGCGGAGTCGTTCGGTTCAACACGTCAGACACTCTACAATCCCGGCTACAACACATTTTCGATGGGACTGGAAGCGACGGGAAAGGTACTGGCACAATTTGATAACGCGGATGCCGCTATTCTCTTTCTCGACGGACATATCATGGTCAACGGCTTTTTGCTCGATACGGACAAGCCTTATGATTCGGCTCCCAAACGCCTTGGCGTATCCCGTGCTTCGGCACGAGGCAGTACGGCCTCGCTCATAGAAGCGCAGATCGGCTATCTGTTTTCACCGCCGCAAGACCGGCCGCAGATTGCCGCCGGCGGAACTCAAAGTGTCACAGTCCCTCTTTCGCGCAACACCCTTGCACTCATCCTTTTGCTGTTTGCGCTGAGTTCGGTATGGGGGATTTCACGACGCAGCGCTTAGCTGTACCCCCTCGCTCAAGGTGATTTCAAATACCGGGCCGTGCCGCACAAAGCTCTCTTTAAAACGGTGCGGACTAAAATGGTTTATCTCAATCTCACAGAGGATACCGCATGAACCTCAGTAATGTCATTTCGGGCTTTTTTATCATCCTGGCACTGACGACGAACTTCGGATTTTTTTACGGGGATCCGACAGTCCTCATCGAGCACAGCCGATACGAGCTCTTCGCCGCCATCATCTTCAATCTGATTGCGACGATCTACAAGCTCGGAGACAAGACGCAGCTTGGCGCCGTGCTGCTGGCGACCAGCCTTGTCGCCGATATCCAGCTGATTTCCTCAGCCTCGGTCTGGGCACTCGGAGAATATGTCGTCGGTATGAACGAAGAGGTGGTGACAGCGATTATTTCACTCTCCGGCGGGGCGCTGATCGCCAATATCGTCTCCGTTGTCCTGTTTGCCGGGGATACGATCAAGTCCAAGCGCTGAGCCGTGGACAATACCGCTCTTTTCCTGATCATCCGGCGGATGCGTCTGCCGATCTTCGTCCTGATCACCACATTCTCGATCTCCATTCTCGGAATGACTCTGATC
>JALWNV010000167.1 GCA_027083665.1 Helicobacteraceae bacterium | reverse complement strand
CCCCAGCGGTGTTTTGACATGATTGGGCATCACGATACTTTTAGGTGTGGGCTCGTAGGTGCGTGTCTGTGCGACGGCGGCCGTGCCGGCGAGCAGTGCCGCCGCTATGGCGGCAGACAGGGCGGGAAATTCGTTTTTCATGTCATTGTACCTCCTTGTGAAAATGACCTATGGAACATCATGTTGATTTTATCGCAGGAATGCGTATGCGAATGTCAGAAAAACGAAATGCCGGCAAAAATAATTGCCGTATGCATACCGTTTCGATTTTCCGCTAAACGAACACGGAAGGATGCGTTATAATCGGTCGATATATCGACATACCGAATAGCAGGAGAATGAACATGGCAATGAACAAACTCGAAAAGATGCTTGCGGATCTGCAGCAGCTCAAAGACGAAGTGACACTCAAGGCAAATCTCGGCACCGCGGAAGCGAAAACGGAGCTTGAAAAGCTCGAACCGCTCTATAACAGTTTGAGAAACAAAACGGAGAAGATAATCAACGTCGCAGGAGAGACGGCATCTGAACTTAAGGCGGCGGCAGAACTCGGGATCGACGCCAACTCCACGGATGAAGTGGAAACGGCACTGGAACTGGCGGGTGAACAGCTGAGAAATTCATACGATAAAATCAAGAAAATCCTTTCATAGACAGGGAGATCCGTTATGGCTGCGACAACGATGAAAGCGGAGCTTGAAGCGCTTCGCAAAGAGGTGGAAGAACTGAGAAAAGAACAAGAACAGCGTCGCCGGGAGGCGCTTGAAGCGGAGAAAGAAGCGGAAGAAGCGCAGGCGGTTCAGCAAAAAGAGGCGCAGGAAAAAGCCGAAAAGATCATGGAACGCATCGAAGAGGGCAAGGCCGATGCCAAGGAGGTCGTTGGCGAATTGCTTGAGACGATGAAAAAAGATTATGCCAATCTTTCACCGACGTCGGCGCTGATTTTGTTTGCCCTCGGTGCCGCTTTCGGGCACGCGCTTGCGTCGAAATAGCGAGGAGAAAATATGAGCGGGGATTTCGACGACAAACTGAAGCTGTTGATCAAAAGCGAAAAAGCGCTGCTGGGAATGGAAATACGCAGGAAAGGACGCCAGACAATGTGGATCGCTCTGGCGATCGCGGCGGTACTTGTGGGGCTTGTGACGCTCAATGTTACGGTGTACTTTTACCTGAACGAGACCTATACTCCGTTTCAGTCTGCGGCGATTCTCACTGCCGGGAACCTTTCGGTGGCGCTGCTGTTTTTCTTTATCGCTTCCCGTCAGGGCAATGCCGCCGAAACCCAGGCCATCGAAGAGATCCGTGACTTTGCCCTGCAGCAGCTTTCTTCGGACATGGATGAGGTCAAGGAGGGGGTCGCGGAATTCAAAGCAAGCGTTGTCAAGGTCAAGAAGAGTGTCGATTCGTTTACCGGCGGGACGGCATTTGGCATGAACAAGGTGATGCCGATCATTACGATGTTAATCGAACTCAATAAGAAAAAGTAGGATATCCGCATTTGATGAAAGCGGTCTTTAGAGTATGCTTTACTCTTTTTACATACGTTGTCTACGCCGACGAAGATGTATCGCAGCAGATATGGGGAAATGTGATCCTCGGGCATCCCTATGATGACAAGGTCTATTTGGAACTCGATTTCGAACCGAAATCCCAGCTGTCAGGTACGCTGTCGTGGCGAAATCTCGATCTGACGCCACTGGTTGAATACTATCCCAATCGATGGATCGATTTGGCCGCTGAAGCGGTAACGGGTTACACTAAAGACAGCTACAGCGCGCATACCTATGAAGTCTCTCCACGTATCGGAATTCGTTTCCATATCCTTGGTAATATCCGGCAATACATTCCCGATGAATACCTTTTGATGCAAAAACGTTTCAGTTTTTCAACGTTTGTACGTTATGAATACCGAAGCCTATATTATGATGACGGCCATGCGGAACACCAGTCACGTTTCCGTATCCGTCTCGAGACGAAAACGGCACTCAATCATCAGAGCCATTCTTACCCTGATACCTGGTACCTTTTTGGCGATTTCGAGGAGTATTTCAATCTGGGAGAGGATATGAAAGAGGTTTTTTTTAAGCAAGACCCGTATACGTATCGGCCCGGGCTATACCTTCAATCGAAAAAACCGCTTCGAGATCCTTGGCATCTACGATTTCGCTAACGACACGTACAACGATAGCATTCGTCACGATGCCGCCGCCATCGACTTTCGCTATAAACTTTTTTTCTGAATCGAAATGTCTGCAAACGGCAGCGATCGTGCCGCCGCCGTCATACCTTTGAAAGACATTTGATAGTCAAGAGTGCCGCAACGTTTCTACGGGGGATTCCCCGAAGATTTTTTTGTATTCAGCCGCGAAATGCCCCATATGGAAAAAGGCGTACTTGAGCGCGATATCGGAAACCCGGGTCCGGGCGGGGTCGCTTTGGGCAAGCTCGTCCCGGACGGCGTAGAGCCGAAGCAGCTGGAGGTAGGTTTTGGGTGTCATGCTGAGGTGGTGCTTGAAGGTGTATTCGAGGGTCCGCTGGCTGATGCCGAGGTGTGCGGCGGTATCGGTGAGTTTGAGGTCGGTCTCCAGGCTCGCATGCAGCAGTTCCCGTGCCTGTTTGAGGATACGGTTTTCCCGGCGGATGACGTCTTCGAGGTAAATGAAACCGAAGAGGCTCTGAATGATCTCCTGTTCGACGGCAGCGTAATCGACGAGAGACCCTTCCGGTTTGCCGTATTCGACAAACCGTCGTACCCATCCGTACAGAAAATCATGAAACCGGCGCTGGGACTTCGGATCGAGCCGGAGGCGTTTGTCGCGGTGCGTCTCCTCGAAAGGACGGCCGAAATAGGCGAGAAACGATTGATGGAAAAACTGCTCCTCGACCGTGATCGTGAACTGCTCGTTCGTCTCGCTGAGGACGAGATCGATCTCTTCGTCCCGGGTGAAAACGATCAGCTCTCCGTGCGGAATCGTTTCGTTGCGGTAGTTGACGATCCCGTCGGTGAAGGTGTAGCTGATGCATACGGTCTTTTTCGGCGGCATTCCCTGGAGCATGAACGCGGAACTGTAGTATGCCTGACCGAATTGGATATGGGGAGTATGAAACCCTTTGATCCCGACGAAAAGCCGTTCGCTTTTGCGTCCTTGCTGCATGTCGTATTCCCATCCCGGCGAATACCGTATAATCCGTTCCGTATCGAGAAGGGGAGACTTTACAATGAGCCCGGCCGGAAAAAAGGTGTTTGCCATTTAACGACCCTCAACTGGTATGAATTCCATACGTTATTGTATCTTCTTATGTGAGCAGGTCGTTTTGACGGATGGGCTTTTTTTCATCAGTCTATAGTATTTTTCTCACCTTTATAGTCACTCATGAAAAAACCGACCCATTTGGTTTCGGGGTATTGCAGCATAAGAAACTGAAACGCCATGGACAGCGGCACGGAGAGGATCATTCCCGCGGGTCCGAACATCCAGCCCCAGAAGACCATGGAGAGAAAGACCGTCGTCGAAGAGAGGCCCAGCCCCCTCCCCATCAGCGCGGGCTCGACGATGTTGCCCATGACGGTGTTGATGACGAGATACCACAAAGCCACCCAGAGGCCGGGGAATATTCCCTGGGTGATCAGCGCGAGGATAACCGGCGGCACGGCGGCGATGATCGAACCGATGACGGGAATGAAGTTGAGGAAAAAAGCGACGGCGGCCCAGAGATAGAGATAGGGGATGTCGAAATACCATAAGACGGCAAGGGCCCAGAACGCGGTGAAGAGGCTGACTTTCGCCTTGAGGATGAAATAGGTCTCGATTTTGTCGACGAAGCGGTTGAGCTCCTGCAAAGTAGCGGGTCTGTTCTCGAAGACCTTCCGCATCTTCAGCGGCAGATAGCTCGAATCGATGACGATAAACGCCGCCATGAAAACGATCAGAAAGATGTTCGAAAGCTGGTTGCCGGTCTGTTTGAGCATGTTTTGAAAAAAGCCGATGAGGCTGCCGGGTTCGACGATCGAGCGCAAC
>JALWNV010000166.1 GCA_027083665.1 Helicobacteraceae bacterium | reverse complement strand
GTGGTGTACCACTCCAATTACCTCAATTTCTGCGAGCGGGCCCGCAGCGAGCTCTTTTTTGCCAAAGGCTCATCGCCGGTGTTTGAAGGCGGGCATTTCGTCGTGCGGCATCTCGAGGCGGACTTCAAAAAACCCGCGAAGCTGGGGGATTTGCTGGAGGTGACGGTCGAGCTGGTGCAGCTGCGCGGCGTGTCGATGACGATGCGGCAGCGGATATTTCGTGAAGACGAACTGCTGTTCGAGATGACGGTCAAGGTGGTGTACCTGCTGCTTGACGGCAGTATCGGCCGTCTCGACGAGGAGAAAAAAGCGAAACTGCTGCGTCTACTCGAAGAGGGATGAGACGTTTTGGTCTTCGTACGCCTCTTCCTCGGGGATTTCGTAGTGTTCGAAGCGTGAACCCGCAGGCTCGTAGAGACGGACGGGATACTTGACCTGGCGGTTTTCGATAGGAACAAGATATTCCCGTGGCGTCCTTGCCGCGAGATGATAGAAGTAATCGATCCCGATGGTCGTCGCGTAGTTGATCCAGTCGTAGACGATATCGTTGCCCAGCAGCTCGTTGGCTTCGACGATCACGCTGTTTTGTTCGCCGATGGAGTTGGCGATGAGCATCTTCTCCCTGTCTTTTGGCTGCGTGATATCGAAAAGCAGTGCATCGTAGTTGATCTGCGTCGAGAGGATGCGGGTGGCGTTGACGTCGTAAAGTGTCAGTTGTGACATGATCATACCGCTTTTGATCAGCGGGGTATTGAGAAAAAACGTCCCGTTTTTGATATGCCGATTGTTCTTGAGAAGGTGTTTCAGATTGGTGGTGTGCTTGTCGACAGGGTAGGCGAAGATCTGTTTCTGTGCGGCGAGAAGTTCGCGTGCGTCACCGTCGAGATAGCGCAGCAAAAATGCCGTTTTCGTTTCGTTTTCGAGCTGCCGCCCCAGCGGAGAGTTGTCGTAGAAGATGACCAGCGGTTCCGATGCCTCGTTCATGAGCATCTCGATCTGGGCCCGGTAGTCGATGCCGCCGAAATAGTACCGGTCGTCCGAGACATTCACGTCTGCGGCGTTGACGGTCGGAAAATAGATGTTGAACTGCGGGGAGAGTGCGGTGAGGCGGTTGGCGCCGCTTTTGGTCAGCGGCGCGATAACGTAGTGAAACTTTTCGGCCGTGATCTGCCGAATCCCTTTTTCGATGGCTTCGGACGACTCGTCGCCGATCTGGAAAGTCTTGAGCTCGAAGTTCTTGTTTTTTCCCAAAAGATAAGCTGTGACGCTGGCGGTCGTCGAAACGGCGTAACGTCCGATGACACGTTCGGGAAGCAGCAGGGCGATCCGGACACCGTTGCCCTGTTCTCCGCTGTCGAGATTGAAGAGCGAGACATAGATAAGACGCTGTTCGTTCAGCGAGGGATCCTCCACGGCTTCGGGCATCTGTGCGAGAAAGGAGAAAACCTGCTCGTGCCGGATCAGATCCGCGAGGCAGGCATCATCACAGGCATAGGGATCGAGGTTGAGCACATAGGTCTTGGGCAGCGGAATGGAAGAGACGACAGAGCTTTCGGCCCATACCGTCGTTGCCAGAAGTAAAAAAAGCACAAACCGCTTCACAGGATTGCCTTGATGTTTTGCAGATCGAAAAGGGTCTCTTTTTTCAACGAGGGATTGCGAAGCAGGTATTGCGGATGGTACAGCGGTACGAGCGTCGCCCCTTCGAATGCGATTCGGTGCCCACGGACCTGTTCGAACGGTGTTTCATCGCCGGTGACCAGCCGGTAGGCGTCGGGGCCGAGCGCGACGACGACCTTGGGTTTGACCAGTTCGAGCTCCTTCCGCCAGTAGGGTTTGCAACTGTTGCATTCCGAAGGGGAGGGCCTGTTCATGCCTGCGGCCTTGCATTTGACGGCATGGGTGAGATAGACCTCTTCAAGCGGCAGGTGCAGTACGTTGGAAATCATTTTTGCCAGGGTGTCTCCCGAACGGCCGCTGAAATACTCGCCGCTTTCATCTTCGGCAAGCGAGACGTAGGCATCGACGAACATCACTTTTGCGCCGATGTTTCCGTATCCCGTCATGCTCTGCCGGCGGGATTTCCCCAGATCGCACAGGTGGCAGGTCTGTATCAGCCGGCGCAGTGCACCCAGGTCGTCAGGCAGCGCGCCGTCGACGTTCCGGCGGTTGACGATGACCGGGTCACAGTAATCGAAGCCGAGTGCTTTGAGGCGGTAAAGGTTCTGCAGCAGTGCCGCGTTCTGATACGATTTCATGCAAGGGAGTATAGTCAATGCTCCGTTAAAAGCGACTAAGAGACACCGCGGCGCAAAAATACGGGTATAATCCCGTTATGTTCAAACCGATCGCATTTCTTTATCTTATCGTTTTCGTACTGACGATTTCCGCCGGGGATATCCGTCCCCTGTTTCGCCTCGCGACCGGCGCGATGGTCACCGATTTCGCCGTCGACGACGATCGGATCTATATCGGGACCGATGCCGGAACGGTGGAGATCTTCGATTTGCGGACACAGACGCCGCTCAAGCGCATCTTCCTGGATCCTGTCCGGTCGGGAACCGGGGAGCCGATGGCCGCACGCATTCAAAGCATCGATGTTCTGGAAGGGGTGCTGCTGATCGTCAGTAGTGCCGAGAACGCCTACCGCAATGTCTGGAAGTACGATGAACACGGCCTGGTCAAACTGATAGGCGGCGAGGAAAAACGGGTGATCAAAGCGGCTCGTTTCGTCGACCGCAACCGTTTCGTCATGGGAACTTTCGGTGCCGAGATCGTTCTGCACGATCTCAACGAAGGTTACGATTTTTACACGAAGCAGGCATCAGGGAGTACGCTTGGCGGTTTCGCCCTCAGTGCGGACCGCCGGAAGCTCGTCGTGTCGGATGAGAGCGGTGCCGTCCGGCAGATCGACGTCGAGACCGGCAAAGTCGAAAAGATTGTCGGCCGTAAGAACCTCGACAACGTCTTTCAGATCGCCGAAGCCGCGGGAGTCGTTGTCACGGCGGGACAGGACCGCCGGGTAGTGGTTTATCGCAAAGACAGAAGCCCCTATCATCTGCGAAGCGATTTTCTCGTCTATGCGGTCGGGATCAGCCCCGACGGAAAAACGGCTGTCTATTCCAGCGGCGAGGACAACGATCTGCAGCTGTTCGAGACGGAATCGGGCAGAAAACTCGACCGGCTGGTCGGTCATCGTGCACTCGTGAACAAGATCGTTTTTTTCAGGGACCGCTATATCATCAGTGCGGGCAATGAAGAGGCGGTACTGTTTTGGAAATGGAAAAAATGAGAAGGGTGTCCGCGGCGGGCGCGGACGCTGTCTTATTGAGGGAATTTATTCCGCGACGTCGACGACGACCGGCTCGTTTTCCCACAGGCCGTGCTTCGTGCAGTACGCCTGAGCGACCAGCTTCATTTTCTTCGAAGGGACAACGTTGAACGTCACCTCTGCATGACCCTTGTGGCCTTCGCCGCCGAGCATACCGGCTGTGAACGTCGCTTCGCCGAGCAGCGTTTCGCCGTCGAAGAGGCGGATGCTCTCGATGAAGTGGTCCGGATCATCCGGGTGGGTGTACTCGTTGCCCATTTTGACGGTGACCGGGAATTTTTCGCCCGCTTTCGCGGTGGCATCACAGTGGATGAACGGTGAGTGGCGGTCGATGTAGTCTTTTTTCGCTTCACGCTCGACAGTGTCGATATCGACATAACGATTGATCTTTGGCATGGCAATTCCTTGTGTATGATATTTTGTAGGGGCATTCTACCCCGATAATGATTTAAGTAAACATAAATAAGACAAATTGACTCTTGTTTAATGAACGGCTAAGGATACGTTCTCTGTGCTAAAATGCCGCATCCATTCGATGCAAGGATTTCTCGACGATGCATAAAATATTTTTTCGTTCGATGGCGAGCGTCCTTCTGTGTTCTGTCATGCTGATCGCAGAAGAGACCAATCGTGTCGATCTCAACGAGACGGAATCGGCCTGGGAGATCGGAAAAGAACAAAAAGTCCTCTGGAC
>JALWNV010000165.1 GCA_027083665.1 Helicobacteraceae bacterium | reverse complement strand
TTCAGGATGACGAGATCGCCGTCGGCGAGGGCGGCTTCGTCCATCTCGGGCATAAAGCCGTTCGCTTCGCTCAGGTTCAGGTAATGCGTCTTCGCCCGGGCGGCGATCGCCGCGCCTTCGTAGATCTGGTAAAACGGATTGGTGAATGCCATGACCGGATCGGATGTGTCGAAAAGCAGGTACTGCGGAAAATTGAAAAGCACCTCCCGGGTCCCGAAGGACGGCACCAGCTGCGACGCATCCAGCGCTACGCCGAAACGGCGCTGAACGAACCCGCGCATGGCGGCGTTTAGCTCGGGTTCTCCGGCGGTTTTGGGGTACTTTTTGAGTGTCGCTGCCGCTTCGGTCATGGCGTCTCGGATAAAAGCCGGTGTCTCGAACTGCGGCTCGCCGATGGTCAGCGTCAGCGGTTCGTACTCGGCGTTTGGCGTGATCGGCGCGAGAAGCGCGCCCAGTTTTTCAAACGGATAGGGTTCAAAGTGCATCGGAGTCCTGATAGTAGTTTGATTTTAAGGCACTTATTATACTTGTTTACGGTTTAGAATCTGCTATACTGACGCCATTACAGCGACAGGAGCTACAATGGAACGATTCCCCTATTATGACCGGCTCAGTCCCGAGACACAGTCGCTGATCGACGAATATGCCAAAGAGGTGCAGATGCCGAAAGGGATGGAACTGTTCATGCAAGGCGACACCTGTCCCGAGATTCTCTTTCTGACCGAGGGCAGTGTCCGTGTCTACCGCATGCACGAATCGGGCCAGGAGATCACACTCTACTTCCTGGAGCCCGGAGAGCAGTGCAACGTCAACCTCAACAGTGCTTTCACACAAACCCCCGCCGTCGGTACCGCCGTGACCGAAAGTGAAATCGGCGGTTATCTGCTTCCGGCGGAGATCGTCCGGCAGATCTATACCGAAGAGGCTCCGTATCAACAGTTCGTTTTCGAGCTTTTCGCCCGGCGTCTGGAGAGCATGGCGGGACTGATCGAAGACGTACGTTTCAAGAAGCTCGATCACCGACTGCTCGACTGGCTGCACGAGCAACCCGCAAGAGAGATCGTTATCACACACGAAAAACTGGCATCGCACCTTGGAACATCGCGCGAAGTCATCAGCCGCCTGCTCAAGGAGTTCGAACATAACGGTATCGTCGTTTTGCACCGCGGCAGGATCGAACTGCTGTGAAGGCTGAGCCGTGCCAATGCTTAAACCGGCTTTAGCTTCGTCAACTTGTGGCGAAGGGCACGCAAGAAAATACCGACCGCCCGTTAAAATACGTCCAATACAAATCAAAAGGTACGCATTGATGAAATTCCTATATCCGCTCGCCGCCCTGCTCATGCTCGCGGGATGCGACAGCGCGCGGGAAACGCCGCAACAAACGACTGCGGCACCTTCCGTTTCCGCCGCGGTCTCTTCCGTAAATCCGGACACACTCGAAACCGCTTCCTCCGGCGGGTCGCAAAATGCCTCCGTGACCGATACGCGTTCCATCACCGTGACACCGCAGCTGCTCAACAAAACAGCGCACTCCCCGGCATCGCTGTTTCAAAAATGCGCCGCATGCCACGGCAGCCATGCCGAAAAATCGGCCCTGAACCAATCCGCCGTCATCGGCGAATGGGAAGCGAAGCGTATCGCCGCGGCCATCGTCGGCTATCAAGACGGCAGCTACGGCGGGGCGATGAAAACGCTTATGCATAACCAGGTCAAAGACCTCAGCCGGGCCGAGATCGAAGCGCTCTCCGAATACATCGCCCATCTCGGCATCAAGACACACTGAGGAGGGATCACCCTATGGAGACCATGGACGAAACACTCGTACGGATGGGATTGTTTGTCGTTTTGCTGGCGATTGTCGGTTTCGTACTGATGCAAAAGAAAAAATAAGCTATACTTTTTTCAGCAAAATAACGAAGGAGCGTTTATGAAAGAATTAACACCGCACGACCGCGATCGCAACTGGTTTATCATCTTCAGCGTCGCACTCGTCTTCGGGATCGTCTGGGCCATCGTGGGCGAAAACGGACTGAAGCTCGTCTACATCGCCATTGCGTTCGGGCTTTTCCTGCACTCCGGCATCACGATGGAGCTCAATGCCCGTCATGCCGACGGCGACGGGCACTGACTTCCTGCATCATCCGTCCCGCTTCGGCCGCGACCGGCCTTCTCATCGAGAATGTTTTCGACAAAATCGACAAGTTTTTCCGTATCGTTGAGCGGAGGCTGCACCCCCTCTTGCCTGCAGTATTCCACGACTTTCCTGATTACGGTCAGACCGAATCCGAGCTGATCGAGCCGGTTGACCAGCTTTTTACAATGTTCCGACATGATACATCCTTTCACGCCGAAAGTATAATGAAGTAACATGTGGGAAAAATGGGACCGGTCAGAACCTTAGAACTTAAAGCCGCCGATCAGCCGAAGGGCTGACGTATCCGGTTCCCCCGTCAGCTGATACTGCTCATACGTTCCCGTAAAATATGTTCCGTTCCTTGCGCTGTAGGAGAGCCGTATGCCCTGCAGGAACATACGCTCCTGTCCTTCCCCCGATACCGTCTTCGAATAAGCCGGGTCCAGATCGAAATAGGTCAACCGCATTCCGATCCACAATCCTCCGGCGGCGGTCTGCGAGAAACCGTAGCCGATCTGTCCCTTGTACGACGCGGCATTGCGCAGCGAACCCGCCTCGAAAAAGTGAAAAATCATTCCGTTGGCGAAATAGGGATAACCGCCCCATGCTCCGAGGGTCGCACCCTGCCCCTCGCCGTCGGTGTATTTCGAGATTCCGGTAGCAAAGTCGAACCCGCCGGAAAAACTGCCGTCAAAACGCGCCGACATCAGGCTGTAATCGATCACGGTATCGTCATGGCTCGCCAGCTGCCCGATGCCTTTGAAATTGATCAGCTGTACCCCTGCCGTATAGGAGAACGCTTCCGATGCCCTGCCGCGGTAGTCGTACTGCACAAACAGCGTATTGTATAAATCCGTCGCATAGTACTCCCACACCTGCAGATGATGTTCCGACGTATGCCAGTCGACGGCAGCGAAACCGACGCCGGGATCGCCGACACGCCGCTTGTCCGCCGCGGAAACGAAACTGGCATCGGCCATGGTATGGAAGTTCGCTCCGTCCGCCGCGCTGTCCCAGGGTCCGGCCATCTTGTAGAAGTAACCCCCGGTCAGCGTGAAATGCTCGATCGCCGTATTCGAATAGGTCGCCACCTCGAAACTGTCCGCCATCAGGTACCAGTCGTCACGCTCGATCATCGGAGTATATATCTCGTTGCGGCCGGCGAGAAAATGATGGTCCCGACTGTCATAGGCGACAAAAGCCTCCTGTGTCAGCGCATAAGGCTTTCCGCCGGTACCGAATGCGAAGGTCCGGCTGTTGTAGGCAGGATCGTTGAGGCCGAAATCCGTCACGAATATTCCGGTGATTTTCCCGTAGAAGCCGTTGAAGCGCACCGTTTCGACGGAGAGCTTCGGCAAAACGAAAAAACCTTTCGAGTCTATGTGTCCCCGGCTGACCTGTGAATTACCCGGCGGCGGGTTGCCGTAGTCGTAATCGACCCAGCCCGCACGTATATCGCCTTTGAGCTTCCAGCCTTCACCGATATCGATCCCCGCATTTCCGTCGGCGTACATCGGTTCGAACAGATGATCTTCCGTCCTGACTTCATGCGCCGAAACCGGCATCGATGCGAAAGCGAAAACCGCGGCTGCGGCCGCGGCCAATGAGTATCTCATCGTCTTTTCCTTATTGTGCAAAAGGGTTCAGGCCAAGCTTCCGGATAATGTATTTTGCCGCCTCCTGTCCGCGGACACTGTTGCCGTACCGATCAAGCGGCGGCGAAACGACACCGATCGCCAGTTTTCCGGGAATCACGGCAAGGATTCCGCCGCCGACACCGCTTTTTGCCGGAGCGCCGGTCTCGAAAAGCCAGTCACCGGCATTGTCATACAGCCCGGCTGTCGCCATCACGGCCAAAAGCCCCGGAACATTCTCGGCATCGAGAACACGCC
>JALWNV010000164.1 GCA_027083665.1 Helicobacteraceae bacterium | reverse complement strand
CGATCGTACTGTACGACACCATGACCCGTTCTCAGCTACAGACGCAGCAGCCGTTTCCGAGTATCAACAGCAACCGGGACAAAGAGCGGCTCGTCTACAACGACGACGGTTCGATCGACCTCTATTTCGCCCCCGAACCGCCCGAAGGCAAGGAGGCCAACTGGATCCAGACCGTTCCGGGCAAAGCCTGGTTCACGGTGCTGCGGCTCTACGGCCCGCTGCAGCCGTGGTTCGACCAGAGCTGGAAACCCGGTGATATCGAAAAAATAAAATAGGAGAAAACCACCATGATGAAAACAACCATCGCACTCACAGCGGCTGCACTACTCGGTACCGCCGCCATCGCCTCAGAAACATGCCAAAAAGCCTATTACTCGCCAAAGTGGGACCACCGGGCCCCGACCGTCGATGCATTCAACTATGTACGCGCCGAGACCGACGTACAGTTCAAAGACTACGCCAAGGTCTACAAGGCGTTCGGCAGGTTCGCCCACAGCCGCCGGCACTACGATGTCGACAAGCAGGTAACCCACAGCGGCAACCGTGACACCATCTACTCTTTCGGTATCTTCGACCTCTCCAAGTCGCCGCTGACGATCGAACTTCCCGACACCGAAGGGCGCTATATGTCTTTGATGCTGGTCAGTCAGGACCATGACATCTATCCGGCCTACTATGCGCCGGGCAAATGGACCTTTACGGAAAAAGAGATCGGCACGCGCTACGTGATGTTCGGGATCCGGACCTTCGCCGATCCCAACGATGCCGAAGACATGAAAAAGGCGCACGCGCTTCAAGACGCGGTCAAAGTGAGCCAAAAAGACAAAGGCGATCTCTCGGGCATTCCGGAGTGGAACAAAGAAGAGATGATGACGCTCAGAAAAGCCTACAACGTCATCGGCAGCACGACGTCAAGTTCGGCACCGTATTTCGGTGTCAAGTGTGACCGATCCTACCTTGAAAACGCCATGGGTGTCGCGGTCGGCTGGGGCGGCCTGCAGGCCCAGGATGCCTTTTACATTCCGGTGACACCGCAGAAAAACGACGGCAAGACGCCCTACGTGCTCACGGTACCAAAAGAGGTCCCGGTCGACGGCTTCTGGCCGGTGACGGTCTACAACAAAGACCTCTTCATGGTCAAGAACGATCTCAACCGATATTCGCTCAACAATGTCACGGCGACGAAAAACGAAGACGGCTCCGTGACCATCCGTTTCGGCGGCGATCCGAAAGCGGAGAACTATATCCCTATCGTACCGGGCTGGCAATATATCGTCCGTCTGTACCGCCCGCACAAAAACGTGCTCGACGGCAGCTGGAAATTCCCGGTTGCGAAACCGGCGCAATAACGCATAAGGAGAACCGATGAAACTGAGCAAAAAACTGCTAAGGGTTGCCGCCGCCCTTTCGCTCGCCGCCGCATCAGCTAACGCGGACGCTACGCCGATGGAGCCGCTGGGCGGCAAACCGCCAAAAAGCGCGGCAGCTTCCATCAAAGATTTCGACTACCGAACCAAATACATGTACGCTTTCGAAGCGGCGATGTGGGCGATGCCGGCGGTCGGCATCTACGGTTTTCGCAAGGCGACCGAGCGTATCGGCGGCACGGACAACACCATCCTCGCCTGGTCGCGTCCGGCCGATGCCAGGGCGGAGCTTCTGACCGCCAACAACAACACCCCCTATATCCTCGCCATGACCGATCTGAAAAAAGGGCCGGTCGTTCTGGAAGTGCCTGCGAAGTCAGAGAAGGCTCTGCTTTACGGACAGATCGTCGACCACTGGCAGTGGGCCATCGCCGACGTAGGCCCGATCGGTGTGGACAAAGGCAAGGGCGGCAAGTACCTGCTGCTGCCGCCGCACTACAAGGGGGATATTCCCAAAGGCTACTATGTGCTCAAGTCGCCGAGTTACCGTGTCTATTTCGCGTTTCGCTCCGTCAAAACACCCCGGGCAACCATGGCCGACGCTTACGCTTACAGCAAAAAGATCAAGATGTACTATCTGAACGATCCCAAACCGACAACGTTCATCGATCCTTCCGACATGCGTTTTCCGACACTGCCGCATTACGACGAAACGTTCTTCGAAGATATCCACGATATCTTCACTTATGAAGACGTCAAGCCCCAGGACAAGATCATGATGGGGTACCTGAGCTACCTCGGCATAGAAAAAGGCAAACCCTATCATCCCGATGCGGTGACCAAAAAGGCGATGCGTCAGGCAGCTGCCGATTTTTACTACTACATGCAGCATATGCTGACCCGTCCGAGCGACAAGATGAAGTACTGGAAAGACCGGCAGTGGCAGGATGTTCTGACACCGGACGAAAACGGCAACTTCTCTTACGATCTCGACGACCGTATCGACGTGCGGATGCGGGCCAACCGCTACTTCTTCGCGACTTACTATCCGCGTTCGTACTACAATCCGCCGGCGAATATCTACATATACACTCTGCTCGACAAAGCGGGCAATCGGATAGACGGGAAGAAGCTCTACAAACTCAAGATTCCTAAAGATATGCCGGTCAAGCAGTTCTGGTCGCTTATCCTCTACGACGCGGATACCTGGGCATTCATCTACAATAAACAGAACAAGTACGGCCTCTCGTCGTTCGACATGGATACCCTGCAAAAAGATCCCGACGGCGGTGTGACACTCTATTTCGGTGAAAAACCGCCGAAGGGGTATGAGAGCAACTGGATCCCGACACGGGGTAAATATGTGGCACCGACCCTGCGTTTCTACGGCGCCGAAAAAGAGGTGATCGATCGTACCTGGGTGATGCCCGATGTCGAACCGGTACAATAGGATTGTGACATGAAAAAGACACTGATACGCCTTCTGGTCTCCGCCGCAGCGACGGCAGCGATTTTCGGTGCGGAAATGAGTCAGGAAGAGATCGCACGTGCGACACAGAATCCTCTGACGGTGATGTATACGGTCCCCATTCAGAGCAATTTCTATTTCTACGATACCGAACAGGCCAATGGCATGAAAAATGTCACGAATTTCCAGCCTGTCATCCCCGTCGACATCAGTGACGACTGGGCCTTGGTCACCCGGACGATCCTGCCGGTCATCTACAAAGACGACAACGCACCCCCGCCGACGGGCAGCGGGAAGTTCGGTCTCGCCGATACGACGTTCACCGCCTTTTTCACGCAAAAAAATACGAAAACAAGCGGATGGCTCTGGGGTGCGGGTCCCGTACTCTATCTTCCGACCGCAACCGACGATGCGTTCAAAACCGACAAGTGGGGTGCCGGTCCGGCGGCCGTCGTTCTCGATATAAACGGCCGATGGGTCTACGGGGCGCTGCTGATGCACGTCTGGTCATTTGCCGGAGGCGGCGATACCAATATCAATCTCACGACGGTTCAGCCTTTCGTCAACTACAACTTCGACAGCGGCTGGTTCATCACCTCGGTACCGATCATCACTGCCGACTGGGAAGCCGACAGCGGCGACGCATGGACCGTACCGCTCGGTGCAGGCGTTGGCAAAGCCCTGACCTTCGGCAAACTCCCCGGCACCGCGCAGATACACGGCTACTACAATGCCGAAAAACCCGACAGCTACGGCGAAACCTGGCAGCTGCGCCTGCAAGTCAACCTGCTTTTTCCGCGATAGTCCTTTCTTCTGTCAAAAAAAGGATTTTCCGGCCCTTGCGGCCGCTGCATTTACCGCTTCAAAGCTTCGCTGTCGGTCCGTTCACGCTCCCATGCCGAGCCGCTCTTTCCTTGCGTAAAGCCGAGATCGTACAGCGCACGCATCTCTTTTCGGTCAAAGATAAAACTGTTTCCGGTCAGGTTGTAATCCTCCGGGATAGCCGTACGGTAAAAAGCCGCATCGTGAAGCGACGCCGCCACTTCGATACGATAAAGGCTGCTGAGATAGTTCTCGTCGATCAGCGTCGAAAGCGTCATTGCGGAGATGGAACCGACTCCGGGTTCGACGGCAGCGATGTAGCGGTCGGGACTGAAGAGCTTGCCGTTTAGCAGCACATAGACCGCTTTGTTTTTGATAACGATACCCTTTTCGTCCGCCTGACGTGTCAGTCTGTCCGTATAGTCGTAGTAAAAAAGTGTCCGCGTCATCCCGC
>JALWNV010000163.1:1981-4121 GCA_027083665.1 Helicobacteraceae bacterium | reverse complement strand
CCCCGGCACGGACCTGCTGCTGGCCGACACTGAGCGTGCCTTCATAGTCTTCGGCCAGCAGCAGTTCGCGAAAGGCTTTTGAGCCGGTGGCGTTGGCGCGTTCGCCTACGAGCAGCGGTGCGGGATCCTGCATCAGGGGGACGGAACCGAAGAGTGACGCCAGTGAAGTCGGCTGTGACCCGGAAGGGGGTTTCGGAGCGATGTTCCTGACGGCGTCGGCCATCGCCTTGATATGCTGCGGCGTCGTTCCGCAGCAGCCGCCGAGAAAACTGACGCCGTCGAAATCGAGGAAACTTTTCTGATGGCGGGCGAACTCCTCCGGTCCCATCGGATAGTAGCTGTAGCCGCCGCGGTTTTGCGGCAGACCGGCATTGGCGTGGATCGAGATAGGTTTGCCCCAGACTTCGCTCAGCGCTTTGACGTGTTTGGTGTACTGTTCCGGACCGGTACCGCAGTTGAAACCCAGCGAAAGAATGTCGAACGGTTCCATGATGACGGCGAGTGTCTGGGCGTCGGTGCCGATGAGCATGGTGCCGGCGAGTTCGATGGTGCCCGAAACCATGATCGGCACGTCGGTACCGCGCGAGGCGTTCGCCGCTTCGCAGGCGTGCAGGGCGGCTTTGATCTGCAGAGGATCCTGACAGGTTTCGAGCAGGAAAACGTCGCAGCCGCCGTCGATGAGCCCCTGGGCGCATTCGGTGTAGCCTTCGAGCATCTCATCATAATGCATATGCCCGAGTGAGGGGAGTTTCGTCCCCGGTCCGATGGAGCCGAGCACGTAGCGCGGGTGATCGGGTGTGCTGAACTGTTCGCAGACCTCTTTGACCCGTTGTGCTCCGGCTTTGGAAAGCTCGTAGGCGCGGTGGCCGATACCGTATTCGTCGAGGACCCATGAAAAGGCGCCGAACGTATTGGTGGTGACTAGGTCGGCACCGGCGTTGAGGTAGGCATGAAAGATCTCGCGCATGATTTCGGGAGCGGTGACATTGAGCAGTTCGTTGCACCCCTCGTTGCCCTCCCAGGCGCTTACGGGAATTTTATCGTGGCGCTGCTGCAGCTGTGTTCCCATCGCCCCGTCGATGATCATCGGACGTTTTTTGATGGTTTGGAGAATTTGTGATTTTACAGACATGTCAAGCTTTTTTGCCGACGATTTTATCCAAGACGAGCATAAAAGGGGATGAGAAAAACATATCGGCGGCGGAAGCTCAGGATGGCGGGATGGTTGTGCACATTCCTGTCAGACCATCCATGCTGTCGGTTTGGTCCGGCGCAGCCGTTTCATCTTCGATTTTTCAAGCGGAGTAAGTGTCTCTTCGGGTGTTCTGTTTTTGTGAAACGGATTCATTGTCGGTATCTCCTTCGTTTTCAATTGTCTTTCGACGCCGGAATGATAGGGCGGTTTCGTCAACGGCCGGTTACAGGAGTGTTGCGGCATCTAACCCGCCTGTAACCTTCGACACGCTAAAATAGCAAAAAATTACCCACAGGGGCTACCTAATGAAAATATCCTTATCGCTTGTTCCGCATATCGCCGACAGGGTCGCGATCGATCTGGCGCGCAGCGGCCTCGTGACGATGACACAGGGGATGGACCCCATCACTGCCGAAGCGAAGAAGGTGCTCGAAGCGAGCGTCAAGAAAGAGGCGGCGCTCGAAGCGAAGGTCAAGGAGATCGTCAGCGAGAACGAAGAGGAGATCGACTTCTATCAGGCGGATGACCGGCAGCTTTTTTTCATGATCAAGAAGAAGCTGGCGCCGGAGTACGGTGTGATCCTTTCGTACGAAGAGCGTTTTTCCGTGATTGCTCACGAAATTCTCGACGCGATCTATGAAGAGGACCTGATCAATTACGACGTCAGCGAGAATCGTCTGAAGAACATCATCTATGATGCGATCACGACATTTATCGCCGACAACGAAGCGATCGAGGACGCGGTTCACGAGAAGATGCGTTCGTTTCAGAAACAGCTGATTCCCGGGACGGACGAGTATGAGATACGCTATGAAAAGCTCTACCGCGAAGAGCTGCAGAAACGGGGGCTGGCACAATGAAAACGGCATGGATCTATCTGGAAAACGGGACGTTGCTCGAGGCAAAGAGCTTCGGAGCGGAGACGACGGCGGTCGGCGAGATCGT
>JALWNV010000163.1:0-1971 GCA_027083665.1 Helicobacteraceae bacterium | reverse complement strand
CGAGATCGTCTTCAACACGTCGATGAGCGGGTATCAGGAGATTGTGACGGATCCCTCGTATGCTGGACAGTTCGTGACTTTCACGATGCCCGAGATCGGCAACGTCGGCGTCAATACCGAAGACATGGAGAGTGCGGCGGCATATGCGAAGGGGATTATCGTCCGGCAGTATCAGTCGCGCTATTCCAGCTTCCGGGCCGAAGAAGCGCTCGATGCGCTGCTCGAACGCTACGGCGTGATGGGGATTTGCGATATCGATACCCGCTATCTGACGAAGATGCTCCGCAAAGAGGGGGCGATGATGATGATCGCCTCGACCGAGATCAGCGACAAGGCGGAGCTGAAAAAGAGGCTCGAATCTTCTCCGCGTATCGAGGAGGTCAACTATATCGAGCAGGTGAGTACGAAACAGGCCTATACCCACCCGCACGGTACCTACGATGCGACGGCGTTTCACTACCGTGAGGCGCCGCGGCCGCAGGCGAAGATCGCCGCCGTCGATTTCGGCGTCAAGCGCAATATCCTCAACGAACTGACGCAGGCGGGTATCGCGGTCGAAGTCATCCCCAACGATTTCCGTGCCGAGGAGCTGATCGCACGCTACGAGGCGAAAGAGATCGACGGTGTCTTCCTCTCCAACGGTCCCGGCGATCCGCTGGTGCTTAAAAACGAGCAAGAACAGATCAAGAAGCTCATCGCCGCGAAAATACCGATGTTCGGAATCTGTCTGGGGCATCAGCTGCTCTCCATTTCGCACGGATACGAGACGTTCAAACTCCGCTTCGGTCACCACGGCGGAAACCATCCCGTCAAAAACGTCAAAACCGGTATGGTTGAAATCACGGCACAGAACCACAACTACAACGTTCCCGAAGCGGTGACGGCGATCGCGGAAGTGACCCACACGAACCTCTTTGACGGTACCATTGAGGGACTGCGCTACAACGATGCGCCGGTCTTCTCGGTGCAGCACCACCCCGAGGCCAGTCCCGGACCCAAAGACAGCGAGTATATTTTCGGCGAGTTTCTTTCGCTGATACGCCGCTGAATTAACATTGACCTAACGTTTCGGCGCTATACTGCCGTTAAAGATGAGGGAGAGACCGTGAACGGGATTGAATTCGGCGCCATTATCACCTTTGCCTTGCTGGGTTCCATCGGCCACTGCATCGGAATGTGCGGGGGCTTCATCGTTACCTATACGACGGCAAAAATCAAGCCGCAGTACTCCAAAACGCAAAGTGCTTTTTATCATTTTCTCTACAATATCGGACGCGTCACTTCGTATACGGTGCTTGGAGCGCTTTTCGGCTATTTCGGTTCGCTGTGGGACGTTTCACCGTTGACGCGGGCGATCATGTTCGCCGTCGCAGGGGTTATGATGATCGTGATGGGACTCTCTTTTGCCGGTAAACTGAAGTTCCTGACCTCCATCGAGATTCCCGTCACCAACTACAGCTGGTTCAAAAAGGCGTTTATGGCCCAGCTCGGTTCCGCGACACCGGCAAGTTTTTTTATCCTCGGACTGCTTAACGGCCTGTTCCCCTGCGGGCTGGTCTATACGATGCTGGTGACGGCGACGACGACGCAGTCGGCGCTCTACGGAGCGGTTGTGATGGCGGTCTTCTGAGTTTTTACGATTCCGACACTTTTTTCTTTCGCCTACATCGTCGGACTCTTTTCCCAGACGAAGTTTCGCAGCGTCATGATCCAGCTCGCGGCGGTGACGGTGATCGCGTTCGGCGGCTGGACACTGATGAAAGCCTATCTGCAGTACGACTACTGGGCCAATACGTCCAAAGCACAGCAGCGCAAGGATGCGGCGCAGATGGGCAAATGCGGTGCCGGCAAATGCGGCGCGGGCAAATGCGGGATGGGCAAATGCGGCAGCGCGAGATAAACGTACGAACATCCGGTACCAATCTGCCTGTAAAGATGAAATAAAACTTAAATATATCGTCAATCTAACAT
>JALWNV010000162.1 GCA_027083665.1 Helicobacteraceae bacterium | reverse complement strand
CCGGTCACAGCTATAAAAGCGTGACCGGAGGAGATGCGATCATTGATGCTGTCAAAAACAACAACTATAAAATCGTTCTGTTCGATCAGGAGATCGCCGGGCTGGATCTTAAAGAACTTCACGATACCATTGCATCCAAAGATGCCAAGACGGCGACCGTGATGATGGTCGATCCCGGTGTTGAGCCCGACGAAGAGACCCGATCGCTCGTCGACGACGTCATCAAAAACGTTATCAACAAAGACCTGCTGCGTCTGATTTTTGAAAAATATATTTAAAAAGGAACCACTATGGCAGAAAAGAAACTGAAAGTGCTCGCAGTCGATGACGATATGATCAACCTGAAACTGCTCAAATCAATGCTGATGAAAACCGGGTATGTAGGGGAAGTCGTCGAAGCGAAAAACGGTGCCGACGCTATCGGCGAGCTGAAAAACGATCCGGATTTCGATGTCGTCTTACTCGACATCATTATGCCGGTGATGGGGGGAATCGACATGCTTCGGGTCCTGCGGGCGGATGAAAACCTGAGACAGCCGCCTGTCATCGTTTTGACAACGGACGAAACGAAAAAAGCCGAAGCGCTTGAAGCGGGGGCCAACGGCTTTTTGATGAAACCCGTACGCGAAAAAGACCTCAGCGCCAAAATCCATCAGTTGATCGTCTGAGCCGCCCGGCCGCTTAGCGCGGCCGCTTTACCATTTACCCTTCACCCGACAACACCCGGTTGATCGAATATCGCAGATCATCGTCGAGGTTTTCCATTTTTTCCACCATCCACTGCAGATAGTTTCTATCCTCGGCCGCGATTTCGAAAAGCGTTTTACCCTTGTGCTTGCCAAACCGCATGGGGCCTTTGAAAAAGACCGGTTCTTTGGTCAACTCAACCATTTTTTCCACCGGATTTTCTGCAGGGAACCGCTCCTGTACCCGTTCTTTGAGACGGGTGAGAAAGAGCTTGAGGGTCAAAACGTCCCCGATCGCGTCGTGCGCTTTAATCTCGATACCGAGTTTTGCCGCTTCGGCTGCTTCGGCCTTGTACAGTCCCATCTTGTATCGGAAGTACTGAAGCCGATGCGCTTCCTCCTCCTCAAATACGTGCCGGGCGCAACGGAGCGTATCGATCAGCTTCATGCGGCACTCGAACCCTTCCTTTTTCAGCATACCGAGATCAAAAGGCGCATTGTGAATCACGAGATAATTCTGCGGTTCGTTCAGCGCTTCAAGTGTCTTATACGCCTCGGTCTGGGTACAGAAAGGTTTGTCTTCAATCATTTCGGGCGTGATATGGTGCACTTCCATCGCCGCATAAGCGATCGGCACCTCACTCTGGCAAAACTCGTTGTAAATTTCCACCGGTTTTTTCGGTTCGAGTACCATATAGCCCAACTGAATGATACGGTCCGACTCACCCGCTCCCGTCGTCTCGGTATCCAAAATAACAAACTTCGCCATCAGCGCTCCTTGTAGAGTTCTTCGAACAGCCGATCCATATCGTAAGCGGTCAGCGGAGCTTTGAACAGATAATGCGGCAGCAACTCGAGAAAGAGATATCCCAGCCAGATCATCGGATAAAAAACGCGCACTTCCTGATAGAGCTGCCGGTAGGTATGGTGCTTTTTGATCCATTCGCGTGCCACGGCCGAACCGCCCATCGCCAGGATCACCTCAAACGAGACGATAAAGCCCCAGACAAGATAAGTCAGCACGGAACCGTACAGCAGGTACCAAAACGAGAACTCGATATTGTAAAACATGAGGCAATTGTGCCATGTCATCGCAAAAACTAACCCAAAACTAATCTGCAAACGACTACAATGGCCGCATGATCGAAAGTCCGATTCCCTATTTAGTCATCGCAGCCGTTCTCGGAGGCGGCTTGTGGCGGTTCGAACAGCGCAGCCGCCTGAAGATTTTCACCTGGCTGCCGGCCGTCGTACTCGTCTACCTGCTCGGCATCGCCCTGTCGCAATCCGGCATTGTCACACCGAATCCCGAACTGGATGAAACCTACAAAACCGTCAAGTCGTGGCTGCTCCCGATGATGCTCTTTCTTATGACCCTCAAGCTCGATCTCGGCGCGTTCGCGGGGCTTGGCAAAAAGATGCTGATCGCTTATGCCGGAGCGGTGCTTTCCCTCGCTATCGCCTTTATCAGCGTATTTTTTCTTTTCGGATTCGGCAAAGACGCCGCCGGGGTTTTCGGTGCGCTCAGCGGCAGCTGGACCGGGGGAACGGGCAACATGCTCGCCGTCGCCGCGGCACTGCGGGTCCCCGATTCGCTGCTCGGGCCCGCCCTCATCGTTGACTCGCTGCTGTATACCCTCTGGGTCGTTTTGCTGCTGCTTGCCGTCCCGTTCGCCGGCGCTTTTGCACGTTTCAGCCGAGCAGCGGCACCCGTGATCGGCAAAAACGGCGGAGATACTCCCGAACTTGCCGTCACCGGAAGCCCGTCACGTACCCTGCTTATCGCCCTCGCCGTTACGACACTTGTCCGGGCACTGTCCGCCTTGCTGCCGTGGCTGCCGCAAACGACCTGGCTGGTGATTCTCGCAACACTGGCGGGACTCGGCGCTTCGTTCACACCGCTTAGACACAGTGCCAAAAGTGCGGAAACCGGCAGCGTGACGCTCTATATCCTGATCGCGTTCATCGGAACACATGCACATCTGGGCTCTGTCGCCGAACTTCCCCGCTACCTGCTCGCGGGTGCGGCCGTTTTGCTGCTGCACGCGCTAATGATGCTGCTGCTTGCCAGACGGTTCCGTCTCGATCTCTTCAGCATCGGCGTCGCTTCGCTCGCCAATATCGGCGGTGTCGCCTCCGCCCCGATCCTCGCCGCCGCCTACGACCGCACGCTCGTTCCCGTGGCTGTCGTCATGGCGGTTACAGGCTACCTCATCGGCACGGTCGCCGGACTGGCGATCGCCCTGGCGCTGAGGACGATTGCCGCATGAAAATCACGCACGCTGCCGTCACACGCGAACGCATTGCGCTTCGGCACCCTTTTGTCACCGCGCTTCGACGTACCGAAGCTGTCGAATATGTCCGGCTTCTCCTGCGTACCGAGACAGGTCTCGAAGCCGCCGGAAGCGCACCCGCGACACAGGCCGTCACCGGTGAAACCCTCGACAGCATCGAGCAGCGACTGCGAAATACCATTCTTCCCGCCATCATGAACCGTCCTCTCGATCTCGATGCATTGCTGAACAATGTCCGCAACTGCTGCCGCGGCAGCGGCAGCGCCAAAGCCGCCGCCGATACGGCCCTGCATTTCCTCGCCGCGGCCGAAAAAGGCATCCCCCTTTTCCGGATGCTCGGCGCCGACCGGCCTGCTTCACTGCAAACCGCCGTCACCGTCAGCCTCGACACACCTGAGAGCATGCGGGACAAAGCCGCCGAAGCGTGGCACAGCGGTATGCATATCCTCAAGATCAAAGTCGGCGGCAATGACGGCTATGACGTGCAGCGCATCCGGGCAGTCGCCGCCGCCGTGCCGGATGCCTCACTGCTCGTCGATGCAAACCAGGCATGGGACGCAGCGGCAACAATGATCTTTATCGAGGCCGTCAGCGATCTCGACATCGCCCTGATCGAACAGCCGGTAGCGGCAGACGATCTCGAGGCTCTTGCAAAGATCACTGCGTACAGCCCCTTCCCCATCCTCGCCGACGAGGCTGTTTTTACCGCCGAGGATGCACAAAACGTCCTCGAAATGCGCGCGGCGGACCTGATCAATATCAAGCTCATGAAGTGCGGCGGTATTGCCGAAGCGCAAAAAATCGTCACCCTCTGCCGCCGTTACGATACCCGCTGCATGCTCGGTTCCATGCTCGAAGGCCCCGAATCCATCACCGCCGCCTTACATCTCGCGGCGGCTTATCCCGATATTTTCGAGTGGATCGACCTCGACAGCCCCCTGCTGTACGATCGGATTCCGGAAGATCTCCCTTTTACGATGACGGCAAACCGCTATGGCCTATAGTGTCTATATCGTCCGATGCAGCGACAGCACGTACTACACCGGTATCGCCACGGACGTAAAACGGCGTGTACAAGAACACAACACCTCGCCGAAAGGAGCGCGCTACACCAGTACCCGCCGACCAGTCACTCTCGTCTATAAA
>JALWNV010000161.1 GCA_027083665.1 Helicobacteraceae bacterium | reverse complement strand
AGTGATCGCGCTGGTGTCGTCGGGCAGGTCGTCGTCGACTTTTTTGCTCGCGAGCTTGACCAGCGCGGTCGCGCCGAGGTGCAGTTTGCCGCGCAGGGTTTCCTCGTCGAGCAGGTTGCTCAACCCGTCCGAACACAGCAGCAGCCGGTCTTTGGGCCGGAGATTGTTCTCGAAAAGATACGGCTCGACATGCTCGCCGAGGCCCATCGCCTGCGTCAGGACATGTTCCATCCCCTTTTCATCGCTGACATGGTCGAACGAGAGCTGCTGCAGGTGGCCGTCGCGCAGCAGGTAGATGCGGCTGTCGCCGACGTTGGCGCCGTAGAGCCGGTCGCCGACGATGACAACGACGCTGAGCGTCGAGACGAGTTCGGGGCGGTCGTACTGCTCGATGCTTTCGCGGTAGAGGATCGTGTTGATGTTGCGGATGAAGGTCTCGAGACTCTTTTCGATGCTCCAGCTCTGCGGACGGTTCTTGAAATTGTTGACGAGGTTGTTGACGATACGGCGCGAGGCTTCCCGCCCCCGGTGTGCGCTGCCGACACCGTCGCACATGACGGCGATGGTGGCGTCTTCATAGGTCTTGACGGCGTAGAAGTCGTCGCTGACGAGTTCTTTGCCCTTGGCCAGACCGAACGCATTGAAAATGAACTGTTTTTTTTGCATGTGTGCTCTTTTTGTAGTCGTTAGGCCCTTGGCCTGTCGTTAGCCGTGCGTTGCGCGTCAGGTCGATCGCGTTGCAGCGTACCTGCTGTTGTGATTACTCCAACGACAGGCCGAAGGCCGAACGGCCCCGCCGCCGACGGAGGATCAGATTCTTCCGCCCGCCTGCAGTCCCCACGTCGTTCTCCAGCGGGTCTTGACAAGACTGATACCGGTGATGGCGACGAGAACGACACCGGCGAAGATCAGAAATCCCGCGCTGTAGCCGTCGAAAGCGCCCTTGGACCAGCCCAGCGTCTTGATGAGCGCCGTACCGCCCAGACCGCCGGCGGCGCCGATGATCCCGGTCATGATCCCGATGTCGCGGCCGAAGCGCTGCGGAACAAGCTGGAAGACCGCACCGTTTGCCATACCGAGGTTGGCCATGATAAGAAACAGCACGAGGATCGCCGCCCAGAACGGCAGCGTGACGAGGGCATTGACGATGGCCAGGACCGTGACGCTCCCGAAGAAGATATACAGCGATTTCACCCCGCCCATTTTATCGGCGATACCGCCGCCGACGGGACGAAGAACCGCCCCCGCGAAAATACACAGCGCCCCGAAATAGCCGGCGACGACTTTGACGTTGCTCTCGTCGATCCACTCGAGTCCGAGCGAAGCCATCTGCGGCTCGTAGGTGTTCATCAGGTAGACCTTCATATAACCGGCGAATCCGACGAATCCGCCGAAACTCACGGCGTAGAAAAGGTTGAACCACCAGGTATCCTTGTCTTTGAGCAGTTTGACATAGTCGCGCAGTTTTTTCGGATTGGGTTTGTAAACGCTTGCCGGAGCGTCTTTGGCCATGAAAAGGTAGGCGACCCAGATGATGCCCGAGAGGATTCCGCCGACGAGAAAGACGGCCTGCCATCCCCAGAGTTCCGCGATTTTCGGGGCAAAAAGGAAATCGAGCACAACGCCGATATTGCCCGCGCCGGCGATACCGAGGACGACCCCCTGGAGTTTCGGCGGATACCACTGTCCCGCCTGCGGCAGGGCGACGGCGAACGAGGCCCCGGCGAAACCGAGACCGAAGGCGACGAAGAGCAGCTGGCCGTAGGTGATGGCCTCACCCTGCAAATAGGCGAACATCAGCGAGGCGATAACGATCGCCTGCGCCGTGAGTGCCGTCTTTTTCGGTCCGAACTTGTCCACGCCGAATCCCAAAACGATACGCAGCAGTGCGCCCGAGAGGATCGGAATCGCCAGCAGCGTCGCTTTCTGATCGGCGCTGAGAACGAAGCCGTGCTGCGCCAGGGATTCGCCGATCTCGGTCGCCAGCGGCCCGAGCATGGTCCAGACCATGAATGAAAAGTCGAAATAGAGAAAGGCCGCCAGCAGCGTCGGCCAGTGCCCTTCTCCCTTGAGTGCTTTGAAGTTTGCCATTTTTTTCCTTGTCACGATAAACTGTTGGCGATATTGTATAAAAATAATCATCTCTGTTTATGGAATGAATGATTAAAAAATAATCAATCGGCTCATCTGACCGTAGAAGCATCTACATAGTGATCCTGAAGCCATAGAGTAGTGATCGTCACCCCTTAGTTTTACCAAATAATTTTGATTTTGTGGTTAAAAAATAGGCAGCAGTGAAATTCGGCCGTGGAAGATACACTATATAATACGGCTATCGTTATACCGTCCGCGAGGCGGGAACAGACAAAGGAAAAAAATGCAAACCCCGCTGGAAAGTTTTATCACGCACAAGGCCGAGACCGGCATGCAGTGCGGAAGCTACTCCATCGATCTGCCCGAGCTCAAAGAGGGCGAGCAGTACCGTTTCCACTTCGACGCGACCGCCTGCGTCGCCTGCCGCTGCTGCGAAGTCGCGTGCAACGAGCAGAACAACAATCCCGCGGAGATCAAGTGGCGCCGTGTGGGCGAGATGGAAGGCGGCAGTTTCCCCGAAACCCTGCTGATGTTCAACTCCATGAGCTGCAACCACTGTATCGATCCTGCCTGCCTCAAAGGCTGCCCGACGGAGAGCTATATCAAGTTCGACAACGGCATCGTCTTTCACGACGACGACGCGTGCATCGGCTGTCAGTACTGTACGTGGAACTGTCCCTACGGTGTGCCGACGTATCACGAGGAGCGCAAGATCGTCACCAAGTGCCATATGTGCCATGAGCGCCTGGACGAGGGGCAGTCGCCCGCGTGTGTGCAGGCATGTCCGGCCGGCGCGATCGAGATCGAGGTGTTCCGTCCCGACGAATGGCTGCAGGGCGCGATCGACGAAGAAGGAAATATGCCCGATCTTGTCGACGCCCGCGTCACCAACGCGACGACCCGCTTCACGCTGCCGGAATCGCTGCCGGAGAATATGACGGCCGTCGACGACTATCAGCTCAAACCCTTTCACTCCGAGCTGCCGCTGGTGTTTATGACGGTATTGACGCAAATGTCGCTCGGCGGCTTCTTCGCGCTGTTCATGGGCGAATTCTTCACACTGTTCGGCGGCAAAGAGCCCGACTGGATCATGGCCGCGGTCGTGATGCTTCCCGCCGCACTCGGCCTGCCGTTGTCGGCACTGCATCTCGGTCGTCCGGCCAAAGCGATGATGGCGATGAAAAATATCAAAAGCTCCTGGCTCAGCCGCGAAGCGCTGGCACTGGGCATCTTTACCGGTCTGATGACGGCAAATGCGGCTTTGTACTTTTTCGGCGCACCGTCGTTTCTGATCTTTTTCACCGAAGCACTGACGCTTGCCGCAGGCGTTTACGGCATCTACGCGCAGGGGATGATCTACCGCATCACCGCCCGCCCGTCGTGGAACCGCGCCACGACGCTGATGAAGTTTTTCGGCGTCGCCTATACGGGCATTTTTCTGCTGGCCGTCGCCGCGCTGGCACTGGGGTACCACCATGCCGTGACACCGATGATCGCGATGGGTCTGCTCATTGCGCTGGCACAGGGCTTCTTCACTTTCGAAGACTGGCGCAACCTCGACAAACCCGGTACTTACAGTGAACAGCTGCAGCGCACGAAGCGGCTGTACCGCGAATATTTCCCCCGGCACAAAAGGGTGCGTATCGCCGCCTATCTCGCCGGTGCGATCATCCTGCCGCTGCTGGCGATGGTCACGGTCAGCATCGGGGCCTACGGTGTCGCACTCGTACTGATGGTGCTGGCATGGCTGACGGCTACGGCGAGCGAGCTGACCGACCGCTTTTTGTTTTACGTCACCTCCGTGCCGCTGCAGATGGCGGGCGGATTTTTTGTCGGGAAACAGCGATGAGTCTGTATTTTCCGGTCATGAGATCCGCTGTATCGGTCGGCATTGACGGTCTCAACGACAACCCCTGCGAAACGGCGCGAACAACGGCCCCAAGGCCTGACGACCAAAGGAATTAAACATGTTCAATAAACTGAAAGATTTTCTGGACATTATTATTGACTTTATAGATTACAGAATTTCACAATACAATGAAATCACAGATC
>JALWNV010000160.1 GCA_027083665.1 Helicobacteraceae bacterium | reverse complement strand
AGGTAGATCCCTTCTCCCCGTTTTATCGGAATCATCGGCAAAAACTCATGATCTTTCATCTGGGTGCAGGGATGCCAGATATGCCGCAGGTCCCGTGCGGAAATTTCCGTATTGTTCATAATCCTCCCTCCAAAGTGGCATTTTGAAAATCACCGTCCAAATCTTAGAGAAAAAAGTGTCGGAAAACAGGAGATTTAAGGCACATTTTAAGCTTTAAACCTTAAAATAATTTATTACGACTACAGAAGGCTATAACACAACATGATTACATGGATGCAACGACACCGCAAATACCTCGTTATCACGATCTGGATCTCCACGTTCGCGTTTATCGGTGCAGGGTTTGTCGGTTGGGGACAGTACAAATACGGCGAAAAATCGGGGGCCGTCGCGAAGGTCGGCGACATCAGTATCACCAACCGCGAGTTGCAGCAGGCATACAGTCAGCTTTTCAATCGCTACAGCCGGATGTTCCAGGGGCAGTTCGATCAGGAGCAGGCGAAAAAATTCGGTCTGGACAAACAGGCGTTACGGCAGCTCATCAACGAAGCGCTGCTGCTCAACCTCGCTAACAGTTACGGGCTCGAAGCCACCGATGCGGAAGTGGCGCAGGCGCTGCAGTCGCAGCAGGCCTTTTATGAAAACGGTGTCTTCAGCAAGCGTGTCTATCAGCAGGTGCTCAAACAAAACCGCCTCAACACAGTCGACTACGAAAACGATTTGAGAAAGTCCATTCTGATCCGCAAACTACTGGCGCTTTTCCCGACAAAAGCCAATGCGGCCGAAATAGAAGCGTTCACGACGGCAATGGGCATCGCGGACAGACTCGAGTACAAAATTCTCACCGATGACCAGATCGACATCGACACTTCCGACAGCGCTCTCAAGCGTTACTGGGAAGCCAACAAGCAAAAGTACCTGACCCCGCGTAGCTACACCGTCGAATACATCGAACAGCCCGCTGCGGAAGCACCGGCGGATGAAAAGACGATGCGAGCCTATTACGACTCGCACAAACACAGTTTCGTCGGGCCTGACGGCAAACTCCTGCCTTACGAGAGCGCCAAAAGCGCCGTCAAAGCCGCCCTTGACGACAAAGCCGCCAACAAGGCCGCACTGAAAACCTATATCGCCTACAAGAAAGGCAGACTGGGCAGCGGTATCGCCGCCAAAAAAGTGACCGTCAGCGAAAATGACGGCACTTTCGATGCCGGAACGTTCAAAGCGATCGCCGCCGCCACGATGCGGCAGCCTTATATCAAACCCAAAAAAGATCACGGACGCTATATCATCATCAAACTCCTCGGCATCACCGAACCGGCACCGAAAAGCTTCGATGCCGCCAAAGCCGAGGTACTCGCCGACTACAAACGCGACACCGCTTCCAAAAAGCTGATCGAAACGGCCAAAAACGAGATCAAAACGTTCAAAGGGAAAACAACGGCCACGTATCTGACACGCACCGATACCGAAGGGATCGACGGCCTCGACGCCGACGAGACGGCCGAACTGCTCGGCGCCGTCTTCAAAAGCGACCGTTCCCGCGGCATGGCCGGCCTTAAAACGCACAAAATGGTCCTGTACCATATCGTCGACCAGAAAATCGGGAACGCGGAAGACCCCGATACGGAGCGCGCCGTCGAGCAGACAAAAAGCGCGCTGCTCAGCGAAGGCCTGATCAAGCGTCTCAACCGCCGGTACGAAACCAAAATTTTCATTGAAGGATTCGGACGGTGAACAGAGATATCCTTGCCATCGACATCGGTTCGACGAAAATCTGCGCCATCATTGCGCAAATCGGCGAGGAAGGCTCCATTCAGATCGCCGGAACGGGCATCGTCCGCTCCCAGGGAATCAAGAAAGGTTCCATCACCAATATCGAACTGGCCTCTCGCGCCGTCAAAGCCGCTATCGGCGATGCGAAGCGGATGGCGGGGACCGATATCCGCCGCGCGATCGTCTCCATCTCGGGTGCGTACACCAAGAGCCTGAACTCCAGCGGGATCGTCAACATTCCCAACAGGGAGATCACGCTCAAAGAGATCAACCGCGTCATGCATACCTCTTTGTACAACGCCAATATTCCCAACGAGTACGAGGTGCTGCATACACTGCCGTATAACTTTATCGTCGACGATCAGGAGTTTATCGAGGATCCGCTGGGGATGAACGCTTCCAGGCTCGAGGTGGAGACCCATATCATCACTACGCAGAAATCCAATCTGAACAACCTGAAAAAGGCGGTTCGCGGCGCCGGCGTCGAAGTCGATTCCGTCGTTCTCAACGGTTATGCTTCGGCCATTGCGGTGCTCAACGAAGACGAAAAAGAGCTCGGCGCCGCCGTAATCGATCTGGGAGGCAACACGTCCGACATCGTGATTCATGCCGGCAACGCCTTACGCTACAACGATTTTCTCGGTGTCGGTTCCCATCACATCACCAGCGACCTCTCCATGGCGCTTCATACACCGCTCAATATCGCCGAAAAAGTCAAAATCCGCTACGGTTCCCTGCTCGAACCGGGAGAAGACCTTATCGAGCTTCCTATGATCGGTGACGAAGAGAGTACGCATGAAGTTTCGCTGAGTGTCGTACACAATGTCATCTACGCCCGGGTCGAAGAGACCCTGCTCATTATCGCACAGTCGCTGGACAAAAGCGGGCTCAAAGAACAGCTCGGTGCCGGAGTCGTTCTCACCGGCGGTTTCACCAAACTCGAGGGCATTCGCGAACTCGCCGCGGCCATTTTCGAAAACCTTCCCGTCCGGCTTGCGAAGCCGTCGGGAATTGAAGGCCTCGCCGATGCGCTGAAAGCGCCGGAAGCGGCCACCGCCGTCGGACTGGTCAAATATGCCGCCGGCGGATACGCTCCGTATGAAATCGACGTCAACCGTTCCGTCAAACACCGCGAGAGCGAACAGCCGGCGGAGGAGACCGACCCGCATGAAACGGCACCCGATGCCGCCGGCGCGGAAACGGGTGCCGCCGCGGAAGAAAAAGAGGACGTTCCTCAAATTCGCATCAAGAAGTTCGGTGAGGACGAAAAAGAGCATGAAAAGAAAGGTCCGGGATTTATGAGCAAATTCTGGAGCTGGTTAACACAATTATTTTAAAAGGGAGTGAAAATGGGTGCAGACAGTATGTTTAAAATTGAGGAGACGACCATGAACAACGGTGCGAGGATCGTTGCCGTCGGGGTCGGCGGAGGCGGCGGTAATATGATCGGGCATATGATCAACGAAGGTGTCGAAGGCATCGAAATGGTCGTGGCCAACACCGATGCACAGGTACTTCAGACCTCTTTTGCACCGGTCAAGATCCAAATGGGCAGCCGCCTGACGAAAGGGCTCGGTGCAGGTATGAAGCCGAGCGTGGGTAAAGATTCCGCTATCGAGAACTACGACGACATCCGTGCCGCACTCGAAGGGGCGGATATCGTTTTTATCGCCGCCGGACTCGGAGGCGGTACCGGGACGGGTGCGGCACCGGTCATCGCCCAGATCGCCAAAGATGTAGGCGCATTGACAATTTCCGTCGTGACGAAGCCCTTCAGTTTCGAAGGTCGCAAACGGATGAAACTTGCCGAGCAGGGACTTGAAGAGCTCAAAAAAGAGAGTGATTCGATCGTTGTCATCCCCAACGACAAACTGCTCTCCATCATCGAAAGAAATCTCGGTCTCAAAGAGTCTTTCAAGATGGTCGATGCCGTCTTGTCACAAGCCGTCAGCGGTACATCCGGCGTTATCCTCGCCTCCGGTGACAACGATATCAACCTTGACTTCGCCGACTTGAAAACCGTTATGTGCCACCACGGGATGGCCCTGATGGGTGTCGGCGAATATCAGGGTGAGAATGCGGCATACGAAGCGATCAAAGCGGCCATCGAGTCTCCGCTGCTCGACAATATGTCAATCAACGGGGCCATGGGTGTCCTGGTCCATTTCACGATGCATCCGGACTTTCCGATGGTCGCCATCGGTGAGGCGATGAACGTGGTCGAAGAGAGTGCCGATGAAAATGCCGACGTCATTTTCGGTACGACGACCGATGCGACGCTACCGATCGACTATATCAAGATCACCCTTGTCGCCACCGGGTTCGACCACGAGGAAACTCCGAAGAAGAGCGCACCGATCAATACGGAAAATTTCGAAGCCCCCGCGGCGCCGGAAGCGTCCCAAAGC
>JALWNV010000159.1 GCA_027083665.1 Helicobacteraceae bacterium | reverse complement strand
CTTTTCAACAGTTACAAATTTATCTTTTTCTTTCTTCCGCGGACTTTTTTACTCTATTTTTTCCTGCTGCGGCAAAAACTTGCGACAGGGGCCAAAGGCTTCCTCGTGTTCGCCTCGCTCTTTTTTTACAGCTGGTGGAACATCGCCTACCTGCCGCTGATCCTGGGCTCGATGCTGTTCAACTACATCGTCGGCAACAGCCTCAACGAAAACTTACGCCGTCTCCGGGTGCATAAAAAAAGCCTGCTCGCTTTCGGAATCTCCGTCAATGTCCTTTTGCTTGGCTATTACAAATATGCCGATTTTTTTCTCGAAAACCTCAACGCGCTTGCGGGCACCTCTTTGACGCTGCTTCATCTCGCACTGCCGCTGGCCATCTCCTTCTTCACTTTCCAGCAGATCGCCTATCTCGTCGATTCCTACCGCGGGGAGACCAAAGAGTACGATTTTCTCAACTACGCGCTTTTCGTCACCTTTTTTCCCCAGCTCATCGCCGGGCCCATCGTCCACCATGCGGAGATGATGCCGCAGTTCGCCTCCGGACGCAACCTCGTCAGACGCTATAAAAATATCGCGCCGGGACTGTTTATCTTCGCCGCGGGACTGTTCAAAAAGGTCGTCATCGCCGATACCTTCGCCGTCTGGGCCAACAGCGGCTACGCCCACGCCGCCGAACTCAACACCCTCGAAGCCTGGGCAGCCAGCCTCTCGTACACGTTCGAGCTCTATTTCGACTTCAGCGGCTATACCGATATGGCCATCGGCGCGGCGCTGCTGTTCAATATCCGGCTGCCGTTCAATTTCAACAGCCCCTACAAAGCACTCTCCATCCAGGACTTCTGGCACCGATGGCACATCACCCTCTCGCGTTTTTTGCGCGACTACATCTACATCCCGCTCGGCGGAAACCGGCACGGCCACATCCATACCTATCTCAACCTCTTCGTCACCTTTCTCATCGGCGGCATCTGGCACGGGGCGGGATGGACGTTCGTTTTCTGGGGCCTGCTGCACGGGGTCGGTATCGTCGTCCACCGTATCTGGAAACAGCTCGGCAAACGCATGCCGACCGTCGCGGCATGGTTCGTCACCTTCGGTTTCATCAACATCACCTGGGTCTTTTTCAGAGCGAAAGACTGGCAGGAAGCCATGCAGGTACTCTCGGCGATGTTTTCGTTTTCCTGGCCCTCCCTGCCGCTGAAAACGGCGCTGTCGCATCTGGGAGGCGAGCCGAAAATCCTTGTCTGGATCCTGCTCGCATTCGTCCTGGTACTGTTTTTCAAAAACAGCAATACCTTTTTCGATCGCTTCAAGCCGACCGGAGCCGTGCTCGCCGTCTCGCTGGTACTCACCTATCTCGCTCTTGAACAGCTCAGCCGCTTCAGCGAATTTCTGTATTTCAATTTTTAGGAGACCCGATGCGCTACAAAACCTATGCCATGCGCCTGACACTGTTCGCCTTCGCACTGCCGCTTGTCGCATTCGGTCTGCACCGACTGGGCTATATCAATACCGAAAACGATTTCATCCTGCAGCAGCAGCTGAAAAAACTGGACCGATCGCGCGATGAAAAGATCGCCACGCTCATCGTCGGCGACAGCTCCGCCGGCAACGGTGTCGATGCGAGCTTCTTCGCCCGGCAGTGCGGCGCCCCGGCGCTCAATCTCGCCCTGACCGCGGGCTACGGTATCGCCGGAACGTTCAATATGCTCTCACGCGCCGCGGCCGTGCATCCGGAGATCAAAAACGTTCTGATCGTGCAATCTCCCGATATGTGGCACCGTCCGTTCTCCCTCACGGGCTACTTCAAAACCCGTATCGAACCGCTCGCGAACATGAAACCGATCCTGCCGCAGATCCGCTCGCGCTATATCGCCTATCTTTTCAACGTCAAGGAGATCAACTGGTATGCCAAATATCTCTTCGACCGCCGCCGTTACCGGTACGATACCGCAAACGACTATACCGCCCAGCACGAAAAACGCTTCGCCGACGGACAGGCCCGTATCGATACAGACAGAACGATCCCTCCGGGAATCCCCGAAGAACGGGTGCAGATGCTAAAACGCCTCGACCGGTTCTGTTACGAACACGCGCTCAACTGTATCTACCTGCACGGGCCGATGCATGAGAGCGTTTTGAAAAACAGCACCGCCGCACTCAAGGAGATCAACGCCACCCTCGCGGACACCCTGCATGCCGTCCGCTATATTCCTACATTCTTCCCGGTACCGCCGCAAAAACTCGGCGACAAGATCGACCATATCGATCCGCGTTTCAAACGCTGGAGCACCCGTATCATTTTCGAGCGGGCCAAACCTTTTTTGCACTGCCGCTCAAAACCTATTGAACACTTTTGATAACGGCACCCTCGTTTGAAAGGTTCAGTTCCAGATAGCCGGTCATACCGGAGATGTCGGGACCGCAGACATAACAGACATCATGATCGTTCAAACGGCTGACGTCGTAGCCCAGCAGTGCCGCAATCAGCCGTGCCATATCGAAATGAGAGACAAACTCCGAAGCCCCAAGCAGTTTGTCGATACGGCCGATATCCGCATTGATCGCATAGGCAAAAAACGGCACCATATGCTGCTCCGCCCGTTCAAGCTGTCCATGCCCGTACGCACCGCCTTCTCCGACACTTTCCCCGTGATCGGACGTGAACAGGATATACGTCGGCAGTTTCGTATGCGCTTTGATATATGAAATGATCTTTCGAATAACCTCATCCGTATACAAAACAGTGTTCTCGTATTCAGACCGCTCCGCTTCCCCGTTAAAACGTTCAAATGCAGAAGGATAGCGCGTCCTGTAGGGCGAATGTGAACCGATCTGATGCAATACGGCGAAAGAAGGGCGCCCAAGGTCGACTGCTTTTAAATAATCCGGAAGCTGATTGTCGAGTATATTCTTGTAGAAATCGCCTGTGATCGAAGAGCTGTCTACAAAACGGTCAATCCAACGCATACAGAGATACCCTTTGATGTTACTCAGCCCGTCACTGGACTGAGCACTTTGAAAACTGGTCGCAAACCCATTCTCTTTTGCCAACTTGAAAAGACAGGTATTGGTACTTAGAATCTGAGGTACCCCGTCAGGACGATAGATCATATTGAAAAACGAAGGCAGGGAGACATCCGTATATACCCCTGAAGAGATGCCTTTTCTGTAAAGAAACCCGGGATCGTTTTTCAGCGTATCCAGATAAGGTGTCGTCGGCTTTTCGTAGCCGTAAAGCGACATATAGTTTCGGTTGAGAGACTCCCCCATAATCAAAATGACATTTACCGAAGGATGACTCATAACAACGGCCGGCGTATCCGTTACCGGCTGGGCATAACGGTGCCGGCCGGTGATCTTGTCGGGTACAATCCGACCGAACAGGTACCCGAGCGTCTCCACCGCATTTCGCACAGGGTTGACCTCGTTGTTCGGTCTCGCTCCTTTTCGCGAGTGTTCATCCGCATAAACCCGCACCACGACAAAAATCAGAAGCGATACCAGAAGTGCCGAAAGGTAAGGAATCCGCAAACGCCTGTCATCGTCCATCTTTCCCAAAGCAACCAAAACGGCTGTAAACGCGAAAACGGAAAGCAGCACCGGTACGAACACAATGGAGGTGACGGTGGAAAAGGTCTCGAACGTCTCCCGGAACTTGACAAGAAACAGATAGTATTCCAGTGGAAATATCCAGGATCCGAAATAGGAAAAATGGATAAATTCAAACAATACCAAAAGAATCAGTACCGTATAGACGGCATATATCGCCCGCTTGTTTTTAAGACTCAGAAGCAGAAAATGTGTCAGGAAGAGTTCACCGAAACTCTCCGGCGTCAGATTGAACGCCAGGGAGGGCTGATAAAGACGGAATATCTGCTCGATGATGATAAAAACGGCAGAAATCAACAGGGCAAAGCGCAGCGTAAAAAACAATTTATGCCATGGAAACTTCCATGAAAATACTTTGTTCACACCAGTTTTCCGAGTTCATTTTTGATCATGTCAAACTGCTTTGTTCTCTCATGCGTATCGCTGCTGAGCATATACGGATGTTGCAGGTGCTCCTCGCTGACGGCTTTCCACCGTTTGACAGACGCGCAGAGCGAATCGGCGAAAAAGGTCATCGTCGGTGCGCCTACGGCGGCGGCGAGCAGATAGGTGCCGCTGGGCGTGCTGACACAGACCCGAAAACGCGCCAGCAG
>JALWNV010000158.1 GCA_027083665.1 Helicobacteraceae bacterium | reverse complement strand
CTCTGGCCGCTATCGCCGGAGCCGTCGGCGAAGAGACCGCCGTCGATTTCACCGCTTTCGCCAAGGTCATGCACCTGCTGCCCGATATCGACGCCGTCCTCCAAGGCAGTACGGACGAAGCGGTTCCCGACGATCTCAACGCGCTCTACACCCTTGCCTCCGCACTCGTTTCAAAAACCCTCAAAGCGCCCGACGATATGCGTCTGGAACACCTGCTGCGCTACACGCTGAAACTGCCGCCCGAATTCGCCGTGCTTGTCGTACAGGACCTGCAGCGCAACGGGATCAACATGGAGCACCTCGATGCCTACGGGGAATGGGTGAAGAAGTTTGCCTACCTGCTTGCGTAGGGATGGAGGATGAGATGCGACGTATCGCATTGATAATGTCATGAATAAACCATCCTCCATCAAAACAGCCAAGCAAAAGCTTGGCGAAGCCAAAGCCCGGCTGCTGCTCAATTCCCCCTACTTCGGCACCCTCGCCAGCCGCCTTGAGCCGGATATCAACGAAGACATCCCCGGTTTTCTCAGCAACGGCCTGAAACTCGAATACAACCCAGACTACCTCGAAACCCTCGACGAAAACGAGTGCGAATTCATGCTCGCCAACGGGGCCATGCACGCCGCACTCGTACATGAACGCCGGAAAAACGGCCGCATGGGCTGGCTGTGGCAACTCGCCACCGATCACGCCATCAACGCCATGCTCGTGCAAAACGGCTTCAGCCTGCCGCCGCAGGTGAACTACGATCCGCGTTTTGACGGAATGTACGCCGAGGCGATCTATGCACAGCTTAAAGACGAGATTCAGAACGAGGAGTTCAATGATGATGAACAAAACGATACCGGCTTCAATGAAAACAACCAGCAACGCCGCAATGAACTGAACAATGCCGAGGGCGATCACGATCCGGACAAAAAACGCCCGCAGATGGAGGTGGAAAACGTCGTGGACGAGACGCTGTTCGAGCACTTCGAACGCGCCGTGCGCGAAAGGATGCAACGGCAAGGCGAAACCCCGGCGGGGCTGGAACGTTTTTTTCTCCGGCATCTGACACCGCAGATCGACTGGCGCAGCGAACTTTCCCACGCCCTCAACCGCCACCTGCGAAGCGACTACGCCCTGATGCCGCCGTCGAAAAAACTGCTTTATGAACATATCTACCTGCCTTCGGCAACCTCGAACACCCTCGATCTTGTCATCGCCGTCGACAGCTCCGGTTCCGTCGATGAAATCCTGCTGGGCCGATTTATCGCCGAGGTCGAATCGCTGCTCGAGACTTTCGGCGATTACCGGATCGAACTGCTCGTGTGTGACGCAAAAATCCGGTCGCACCGCCAGTTCTATCCGGGCGAACCGGTCGATTTTATACTCAAAGGCGGCGGAGGCACCGATTTCCGGCCCGTCTTCGAATGGATCGATCTCCATGCCCCGACCGCTCCGCTGCTGCTGTATTTCACCGACCTCGACGGCCGTTTTCCCGATACCGAACCCTTTATCGATACTGTCTGGATCACGACAGAGCGTGAAAAAGAGGTACCGTTCGGAGAGTCGATTTTTTTAACGAAAGACGCCCCTGTCTAACCCGCGACTCACCGAACCTTAAGCTTTTCCACACTATCATTCGCCCGCAAAGTGACAAGTAGGGATACGCAAGCCGAACGGACTTTGACACAGTAAAATTCAAACGGGTGTCAGAACCCGAAACGGAGAACTCCATGAAAAAGATTCTTTTTCTGATGGTTGCATTCGCTGCAGCCGCATTCGCAAGCGACGGCGACGTTGCCAACCAGACCATTAAAGCCTACTCGATGATCGCTGCAGGCGTCGGCCTGGGTCTCGCCGCACTCGGCGGCGCGATCGGTATGGGTCACACGGCCGCCGCAACAATTGCCGGTACGGCACGCAACCCGGGTCTCGGCGGCAAGCTGATGACGACCATGTTCATCGCCCTGGCGATGATCGAAGCACAGGTTATCTATACACTGGTAATCGCGCTGATCGCACTTTACGCGAACCCTTTCGCTTAAGCGAAAAACCGGCGAAGACCTCGGTCTTCGCTTTTTTTGCCCGCTTTTGCTTATTTAAGCGGTTTATAACCTTTTGGCCGGTATACTTCTGGTCTTCTTTTTAAGAATGTCTAACCGAATGCGACCGTGGTGGAACTGGTAGACACGCTATCTTGAGGGGGTAGTGCCGCAAGGTGTGCGAGTTCAAATCTCGCCGGTCGCACCATCTGACCCCGACAAACCCCGAAAATACGAGCTTTCAAAAGACAATAAAATCAAAGACAAACTCTTCAGTACACCCTGATACTCTATTTTATTCCCCTATATCTGCGATACACTTCATCCAGTTTCTCTGCCGACGCTCTGAACAGTGTGCTTTCGGGCAGGTCACAGTCGAAGATCAGTTTTTTTTCGATGCCGTCTCTTCCGAGGATGCACGGCTGGCTCAGGACGATGTCGGGATCGAGTCCGTAGCAATTTTTCGGCAAAGGCACCGCCACCGTGAAGATTTTCTTCTCATCATACAAGATCGCCTTGACGAGCGTCGCGACGGCCACACCGATGGCATGGCTCGTGTAGCCTTTTTTTTCGATGATATCGTAGGCGCGGCGGCGTACCTTTTCCTCCAGCCGCTTTGTGAGTCCTGCAAGATCGCCGATACCGAAATCATCGAGCATCAGAGGACCGACCGATGCCGCCGACCAGAGTGCAAATTCCGAATCCCCGTGTTCTCCGGCGATATAGGCATGTACATTCTTCCGGTTGACGTCAAGTGTTTTTCCCAGTGCCTCTTTAAGCCGGATCGTATCGAGTACGGTGCCGCTGCCGAAAAGCCGTCCGGTATCCCGCCGGCTTCTCCCGAGCGCGATACGCGTCAGCACGTCGACCGGGTTCGTGACGACGATGACGACCGCTTCGGGATTGATCCTATCGAGCGCCTTCATCGTTTCTTCGATAATGGCGGCGTTTTTTCCCAGCAGATCGAGCCGGCTCTCTCCCGGTGCCTACTTCGCACCGACGGTGATGACAATGACGCTGCATGCGGCCAGATCCTCCAGCGACGCCGTCGCTTCCACATTCATCATACCGCCAAGCAGCGGGACGGCGTCATTAAGGTCCCACGCCTCGCCCTCGGCCCGTTTCAGCGTGCGGTTGTACAGTACGACTTCCCGTCCGATCCCCCGCATCACCAGTGCCGCCGCCACGGCGACTCCGACATTGCCCGCTCCGATAATCCCTGTACGCATCGTCTCTCCTTTGTTTCATATTATGGGCACCTCTAAAAACCCTATGCGGTCTCAGCGTTACAGAGAACGTCACAATCAAGGCGCTGCTTTGAAGACCTAGCCTTAGCTAAGTCGAAAAGGAGCAACGCAGAGTGTGGCTTTCTCTGTAACGCCCTGCGGGAGGGCTTTTGAGGCACGATCTTTCCTCCGTTTCCGTCTTGACTTAGCTACGGCTAGGCCTGCGCCGAAAACAGAGAAAATCTCATGCCTCCAAAGCCCTCTGAGATCCGTATAGGGTTTTTAGAGGTGCCCTTATACCAACAGGCTATAATGTCACAATATTTTTTAAGGAATACCCTTGAGCAAAAACGTGACCTTTCATATCGGACTGGGCAAAACCGGCAGCACTTACCTGCAGCAGGAGTTTTTTCCAAAACTCAAAGGCACCGAGTACATCCCCAGCCGCAAATACCACCGAATCTTCGAGATCCTGGAGGGAAAACCCGACGGCAACTACTTCGTCTCCCGTGAATTCGACCAGCAGCTCGAATCCGAATGCACGAAAATCGCACAGCACTACCCCGATGCCAATATCATCATGGTCCTGCGTCCGCCGGCTTCGTGGATCGCCTCGCAGTACCGCCGTTTCGCCAAGAACGGTATCCATGCCACGTTTCAGGAATTCTTCGACATCGAAAACGATGAAGGGCGCTGGAAACAGAAAGAGCTTTACTTTTCAAGAAATATCGAAATCCTCGAGCGGCTGTTCAACAAAAAACCGCTGGTGCTTTTCCATGAAGATCTGAAAAAAGATCCTCACGCCTTCATGAAGAAGATGGCGGACTTCGCCGGCGCAACCTATAACGAATCCGATGTCTCGCTCGCACCCGTGCACAAATCGCACAGTGAAAAACGTTTGAAGATGATGCGAAAATACGGCTATAAATTTCTGCCGGAGAACCAGACCTACAGTGACAACTATGTCATCCACAAACTGCAGTGGCGCTGGAAACAGAT
>JALWNV010000157.1 GCA_027083665.1 Helicobacteraceae bacterium | reverse complement strand
CTGCCCAAACCGAAAGAACAGATCAAGGTCGAACCGCCCGTACCCGTGAAGCCTCACCAAAAGGTACCCAAACCGGCCAAAGTGACGAAAACGAATCCGTCCAAACCGAAGACCGAACCGGTTCCTTCGGAAAAACCGAATATCCCTTACAAAGAAATTTCCAAACCGGTCAAAGAAAAAAAGCCTGCCGAAGAGACAAAAATCGCTTCGAGTGAAGAAAACCGGACGATCAAGGTACCGAAACAGCATCGGGGCCTTTTCGCCAAACTTTCGAAAAAACAGAAAACCGCCAAAACGGCTTCGGCGCAGCATAACCCCCACAAACGCGAAAGCCGGATCAACCAGGACGTCAAAGAGCTCTACGGCGACGAATTCGGCAAACTGAGCGAAGGCGAGCAGAAGTATATCCTCGACAACCAGGAGATTATGCGCCGTATCACCCAGCAGGTTCTCAACCGTGTCGGACGCGTGAACATCCCCTCGAACATGAGAATCAACGCCGACAATGTCATCGAATTCTACCTCTATCCCAACGGCGACATCAGCGATATCAAGTTCATCAAGCGCAGCGGCTTCTATATCCTTGACGACACGACGAAAGAAACGATCGAATACGCCTACAGCCGCTATCCGCGTCCGAAGCAGAAAACCCTTATCCGCTACAAGGTCGGCTATTTCCTGCGGGGGTACTGATCCGCTTTTTTGCTATAATCGCGAAAAAACATAATAATAGAGGTCGTTTGAAGCAATGGGGGCAGTTTAGTTTTTTTTCTGTCGGCGATTCGTTGATCGATGTTGGGTAAAATAGCGTAAACAGAAAAAAGGATCACCCATGCAACTCAAATATGTCGGCGATTTGCCGCAGGTCTCCGGAAAAGGCATTTCGTTCGATAAAACCCATCCGGACAAATACACCTACCTCAACGCCGCCGTTGAATTGCTCGAAGCGCTTGGCTACGGTCCGACGGAAGAGACGGAGCACCTGTACCGTCCCGCCGCAAAAGAGCACAGCGGCGAAGAACTGCTCGAGCTGCTCGAAAAGCACTGCGACAATCTCGACGCCGTCTTCGCCGAACGCGACAAAAAAACCGATGACCTGATCGAAGACCTCGTCAGGCGGGTCAACGAAAACAGCACCATTTCCGGGGAAGAGCGGCAGGCGTGGCTGGGCAATATCGAACTGATGCGCGATTACTACCGCCAGTACGTTACCAACGAAAGCGCCTACGCCTGTGCCCTCGAAGCGCTCGCCGACGAGATTCACCGTGCCAAAGTCCGGCAGCTCACCATCCCGATGTTTCGCAATTACGGAACGGTCCTGCACGACCTGCGCTACGTCCTCGAACATCACCGGCCGCCGATCGATATGGCGTCGGAGGTCAAAGAAAAAGACGGAGAAATTGTCGGGATCGTCACGTTTCGGCACTGACACTTAAACGAATCGGGCTTTTTACCTTCGGCACACCGCGACGGCATTCGTTCGATAGTGAATACTAAAGCATGTTGTGCTACCCTAATCCATCCAGTTATTTCTACTCCCAAAGGAATCTCATGCGCTCGATACTGCTGATCCCCCTGCTTTTTCTGCTCGTCGGATGCAACGAAAACGACCATGTCGTTTTGCCGAAAGAACAGCCTCCGCTCCCGGTCAAAGTCGTGACCGTCCATCAGCAGAAAATTCCCATATGGGCGCAGTTCACGGGGATGACCAAGGCCAGCCGCGAACAGGAGGTGCGTGCGCGTGTCAGCGGACGGCTGGAAAAACGCTTCTTCAAAGACGGCGATCTTGTCGAAAAGGGGCAGAAACTCTTTTTGATCGAACAAGACCAGTATCAGGCCAACCTCGCGGCAGCCAAAGCCGAAAAAGAGCGTGATATCGCCTCGCTGAACCTCGCGAAAGCCAACGTGCAGCGCTACCGGCCGCTGGTGCAAGAAGGTCTCGCACCGCGCGCGACGCTCGAGGAGTACGAAGCGCAATACGCGCAGTACAAGGCGGCCATCATGGCCGACGAATCGCATATCCGCGAAGCGCAGCTCAAACTCGACTATACCGTCGTCCGTTCCGAAGTGAGCGGCAAAACGAGCGCACGCCGCGTCGACGTCGGCAACCTCGTGGGCTACGGCGAGCAGACCCTGCTGACGACCGTACTGCAGATCGACCCGCTCTATGTCTACTTCGCCCCGGCCGAATCGACGGTGAAGAAAATCCGGCTTTACCGCTCGAAAAACCGTCTCGATGCCCTGCTGACAGTGCCTTCGGACAATGAAAACGTCAAGCGCGAACGCCTGCGCGGCTATGTGGACTTCACCGACAACACAACTGACCCGACCACCTCGACCGTCACAATGCGCGCAACGCTCAAAAACAGCCGAAACAACGTCCTGCCGGGCACTTTCGCCTACGTCGACGTCTTCGTCACCGACAACATTCCTTTTATCATGCTGCCGCCGCAGGTCGTCTTCGAAGATCAGCAGGGCAAGTTCGTCTATACCGTCGGCAAAGACCGAAAAGCCGAACGCACCTCCGTCAAAGTCGGACTTACAAGCCGCTACTATGTCCAGATCGACAAGGGGCTTGAAGAGGGGCAGCAGGTCGTCATCTCCGGGCTGATGAAAGTCAGAGCGGGACGGGAACTCGCCCCCGAGGACGTCACGGAAACCGAGGGGGTTCTCGCGGTACTCAAGAAGAACAACATGATCCCGGAGGCGGAGTAAGCGATGTTCTCCGTCACGTTTATCAAACGTCCCATCTTCGCGATGGTCATCTCCCTGCTGATCGTGATCGCGGGGCTCGTCTCCATCTATGTGCTTCCCATCCAGGAATTTCCCGACGTCACGCCGCCGACCGTCAACGTTACGGCGAACTATACGGGCGCCAACGCCTACGACGTCGAAGAAGCCGTCGCCCGGCCGCTCGAGGACAAGATCAACGGCGTCAAGGGCATGATCTACATGGAGTCGACGAGTACCGCGGCGGGAGAGCTCAATATCAATGTCTATTTCGAGCCCGGCTATGACCTCGATATCGCCGCCGTCGACGTGCAAAACCGTGTCTCCATGGCTGAACCCGCCCTGCCCGCCGAAGTGCGCCAGCAGGGTGTCACTGTCGACAAGCAGAGTCCCACCATGGTCTGCGCCGTCACCGTCAACGGCGACGAACGCTACGACGACGCCTTTTTGTCCAACTTCATCAACATCAACATCCTCGACGAGCTCAAACGGATTCCCGGCGTCGGCAAGGCGCAGAACATGGGAGAGAAGAAGTACGCCATGCGAATCTGGCTCGATCCCGACAAGATCGCCGCGCTCGACCTGACCCCGCAGGACATCATCAACGCCGTCAAGGCGCAGAACAAACAGGCCTCCATCGGAAAGATCGGCTCGGCACCGACTTTCAAAGACCAGCAGGTTGAATATATCCTGACGGCCAAAGGCCGCCTCGACAAGGTTGAGGAGTTCGAAGACATCGTCATCAAACACCGCAAGGACGGAACGCTGGTCTACCTCAGAGACGTCTCCCGCGTCGAGCTGGGTGCGGAAAAATACGACTGGAACGCGCTTTTCAACGGCAAACCGACGGGAATGATCGGCATCTACCAGCTTCCCGGCTCCAATTCGCTCGAGATCCGCAAAGCCGTCGGAGAGGTCATGGAGCGGCTCAAAAGCCGTTTTCCCGAGGGCATCACCTACTCTATCCCCTACGATACGACCAAGTACGTCGAAGTCGCCATCGACAACGTCGTCACCAACCTGATCGTCGCGATTCTGCTCGTAATCCTCATCATCTATATTTTCCTGCAGTCGTGGCGGCCGACCGTCATCGCCGCCGTCGCCATCCCGGTCTCGCTCATCGGCGCCTTCGCCGTCATGAAGATCGCCCCGGGCTTCTCCATCAACTTCCTGACGCTGTTCGGGCTCATCCTCGCGATCGGGATCGTCGTCGACGACGTGATCCTCGTCGTCGAGAACGTCGAGGTCATCATGAAAAAAGAGCCGGGCCTCACGATGCCGCAGGTCGTCAAACAATCGATGATCGAGCTGATCGGGCCCATTATCTCGACGACCCTCGTGCTCGTCGCCGTTTTCGTACCCGTCTCAATGATGCCTGGGATCGTCGGCTCGCTCTATCAGCAGTTCGCGCTGACCATTTCGTTCGCCGTCATGATCTCCTCGCTCAACGCGCTGACGCTTTCGCCCGCACTGGCAGCGATCATCATCAAACGCGAACAGGAGGGTAAAAAGAAGTTCATCGGCTTCGAATTCTTCGAACG
>JALWNV010000156.1 GCA_027083665.1 Helicobacteraceae bacterium | reverse complement strand
ACTCTCCTCGCTCAAGACCCTGCAGGCACTTTATGCACTGACCTATCCTCAGGTCTTCGATGCGACGCTCGACGGCACGCTCGATTATGACACGCGAACGCAAAAGGGCCTGCTCGACACGAAACTCACCGACGGCCGATTCACCCGGAACAGTATCTTCGATCTGCTGAGCCGCTACACCACGCTCGACCTCTATAAAGAACGTTTCAACGGTACGCTGTTGAGCCGAATCCATACGACACGGCTCGATTCGGATCTGACACTGAAATCGGAACGTTCCTCTATCAGCAGCCGTCACGCCTTTTTCGATGCCGGGACAAAACGTATCGATGCCGCCGTTCATGTCGATGCCAACAGCAATCCGATCGATTTTCATATCCGAGGCAATATCGAAGACCCCAAAGTCGAAATCAATGCCGATAAACTCATCGAACGCGAAGCCGGCAAGCAGATCAACCGCCTGCTGAATCATCTGTTCAGATAATACGCACTTCCTTTTTTCGGAAGTGTCCCGATATGACATTCACTTCAAAATGTGCTATCATATTTAAAACAGGAGTTTCCCTGCCTGATACAGGGCTCCCGACGAAAGGCGTGGCGGGATGATGCCGAACGAGCTGGAATACGGAAAGATAAAATATCTGTACGGGTCGATACCCCTCATTTTGATTATTCACCTTTTCAGTCTCGTACTGTTTTCGCTCATGTTGTGGAACTGCGTCGACGGTGCCGCATTGGGTGTCTGGGCGGGTATCAGTCTCATCTTGCTGCTGTTTCGCCTGTATCATTATATTCTGTACACCAATACCGACGATGAAGAGCTCAAAGAGAATCCCGACCTCTGGCTGCACCGCTATTATACCTATATCCTGCTCGGCGGAGCACTGTGGGGCAGTACCGCGATACTGCTCTTTCCGCAAGACGATCTGTTGCATCAAATGGTCGTCGTACTCTTCATCCTCGGCATCACCGCGACGGCAATCGGAATCATTTCCGCGTCCTGGTATCTGGTCGTCGCATACGTTTTGCTGTCGTTCTCACCTCTGATCATCCGTCTCGCATGGATGCCCGACCCGCTGTATCAGACCATCGCCTATATCGTCAGCGCACTAGGCATTTTGATGATTTTCACCGCCAAACATTTCGGAAGCGTCATCGATATCGCCATCCGGAACAAAGCGGAACTGATCGACACGAAATCCTCGCTCAAACTGTTGCACAACCGGTTCGGCGCTTTGCTCGCAAATGCACCGATCGGCATCTTTTACTACGACAGAAACCTTCAGATCACCGACCTCAACCGGCAGATGGAGCAGATACTGGGACTCAACGGAAAACAGGACCTGGTCGGATTCGATCTCCGTACCGTCTCGGACAAACGCATCCTGCCGGCACTCGAGGCGGTTTTCGAACGCCAAGAGGGTGCGTATGAAGGAATGTACTTCTCAACGGTACTGGAAAAAAATCTCTATATCCGGATCCATACCGCACCGCTGCTCAACGATGCGGACGAAGTAACGGGTGCCATCTGTTTTTTCAAGGACATGACCGGTGAGCATGAAGCGAAAGAGACGATACGGCAAAACGCTTTCTACGATCCGCTGACCAAACTGCCGAACCGCATCCTCTTCAGCGACCGGCTGAGTCTCGCGATCGAACAGAGCAAGCGCCACCGGTACAAATGTGCCGTGCTCTTTCTCGATCTTGACCATTTCAAACATATCAACGACGCCTACGGCCACTACATCGGTGATCAGCTGCTGTATAAAGTCAGTCAGCGTCTGCTCGAGGCGGTCCGTACCGAGGATACCGTCGCACGGATCGGCGGAGACGAATTTCTTATCCTGCTCAATGCACTCCCCTCGGACAGAGCAAAAGCCGAAGCGACCGCGATGAAAATTTCAAACCATCTGATCGAGACCGTCAACGATACCTACCGTATTGAAGAACACGATATTACGATCTCCGTCAGCATCGGTATCTATCTGTTTCCCGATCGGGAGGATGAAGACGCCGCTTCGATCATCAAGCACGCCGACGTGGCCATGTACCAGGCAAAACGCAGCGGACGCAACCATGCCGAACTTTATCATGTCGATTTCGAAAACGATCAGCAGGAGTATCTGCAGATGGAGACGGCATTGCGCCTGGCACTGCAGCGGAACGAATTTGTCCTCTATTTTCAGCCGAAAGTCTCCATCAAATCCGACCGGATAGAACAGGTCGAAGCGTTGATCCGATGGAATCATCCGGACAAAGGGCTGCTTCTGCCCGACGAATTCATTCCCTTCGCGGAACAGAGCGGACAGATTCTCAAGATCGGGAAATGGGTCTTCGAAGAGAGCGTACGGCAGATCAAGGCCTGGCAAAACGGCGGCAGCGCGGCGGCGATCCGGAACGTCGCCGTCAACGTCAGTCCCAATCAGTTCAAACAGCCTGATTTCGTCGATTACGTCAAATCGGTCGTCACCGAGCACGGTATCCGCCCCTCAATGATCGAACTCGAACTGACCGAAAATGTGATGCTGGACAACTCCGAAGGCGCCATAGACAAAATCGCCGAGCTCGAGGCGTTCGGGATACAAATCGCGCTGGACGATTTCGGAACCGGATATTCGTCACTGTCATACCTCAATACCCTGCCCGTCAGCATCATCAAAATCGACCGTTCATTCATCGCCGATCTCAAACACAACAAAAATGCCTATATGATTGTCAAGACGATCATTTCCGTGGCCAAAAGCCTCGGCCTGACCGTCATCGCGGAGGGAGTCGAATCAGAAGAGGAGCTCAAGGTGCTCAAGGCGCTCGAATGCGATTACTACCAGGGGTTTTTATGCGAAAAAGCCGTGCCGGCCGACGTGCTTGCCGATATCGTCGACCATCATCGGTGCCAGGAACACCGGTCGGATTGAATGAACGGGAAACCGACGACGCAACAACCTTTTTTTCAAACCCGCACAGGAAGATAGCCATGCAGACAACCGAAACGGTTTTCGAATACCATGAATGCACCAAACACCGGCCCGGGCATTATGCCGCCTCGCCGGGCTATTTGGACTGGGCGACACAACCCGACCCTTTCCGGACCTTCACTCCCACCGCACTTGTACCGCTTCCGCTTCCGGACGAAGAAGACTCACCGGCGTATTCAGCTGTGTTCGGCACCGGCCTGCCCCCAGAACCGTTGACCGCCGCATCGCTCTCGGGCATGCTGCGCTACGGGCTCGGCCTTGCCGCAAAAAAATGCCTCGGAGACGAATGCTGGATGCTGCGATGCAACGCTTCAAGCGGAAATCTTCACCCGACCGAAGGCTATATCCTGGCACCGCCGATCTCCGGAATCTGTTCAAAGAGTTTTATTGCCCACTACCGTCCAAAGACCCATGCACTCGAAATCCTTCATACTTTTGACTGCGAATTGTGGGATAGCCTTCCGGGCGGAAGCTTTCTCTTCGCCCTGACATCCATTCCCTGGCGTGAAGCGTGGAAATACGGCGAACGCGCTTTCCGCTACACCCAGCTCGACGCCGGGCACGCCTTGCGCGCTCTGAGTGCAAGTGCCGCGATGCAGGGCTGGAAAAGCCGGCTCATAGACGAGATCGACATCGAAAATCTTGACAAAATGCTGGGGCTGAACCTCCCGGCACGTTTTACCGAACACGAAGAGGAGATCGCCGATTGTCTGTGCATCGTTTCACCCGAACCCGTTGACGACATTCCCGACGTCGACACAACGGTACGGAAGCTCGACGGCCACGTCACGGCTGAAGCGAATCGGCTCAGCCCCGCGCACCGCCCCTGGGAAGCGATCTCTCTCATCGAACGGGCGACCCATGTTCCCTTGTTTCCGCTTGAAAAACGTACCGAAGCCGCCGGGCACCGTCCAAAAAGCCCCCTCACCGCAGCACAGGTCGTTCTCCGAAGACGCAGTGCACAGGCGATGGACTTTGCGCGGTCACGGATCGCAATGAACGACTTTCTTCAGGTGATCCGCTCCGCCCGTATCGCGTTCGAGCCGTTCGAGCCGGCCTGCTCGTTCATCCTTTTCGTTCACGATGTCGAAACCCTCGCCCCCGGTCTCTACCTCTATTCGCTCAACGAAAGGCATCTTTTATCATTTCGAAAAGAGATGCGTGACGACTTTCTGTTCCGGCCGGTCGACACTGACCTTTATCTTCTGGAAAGCGGCGATTTCCGTCCGCAGGCGAAATTGATCTCCTGCTCGCAGGATATCGCCTACGACAGCGGTTTCGCGCTGGGGATGCTCTGCG
>JALWNV010000155.1 GCA_027083665.1 Helicobacteraceae bacterium | reverse complement strand
GGTGGGTGCCAAAGCGGAGCAGTTTCATAAAGATCGCGGGGAGATCGCTGTGGGATACGAAACGTTCGCCCTCGAGATGGCAAGCGCGGCGAAAAGGAGCGAGTTTATGACGTTCGATTACGGGGAGATGCAGGCGCGTCCCGATATTTCGCTGCGGGTCTATCGCGATCATGAAGTGTTCCCGTTTTTCGACGAAACGCTCGACCGGGCGGCGGCCTTTAAAAAAAGCGATATTACCTACGACGTCACTTTCGCCCATGTCAAGGAGGCGTTCGAGACGGCGGGAATGACGATGACGGATTTCGCGCCGCAGATGAAAGCTTTGGTCGAGATGGGTATTCTGGAACTGCTGGAACTGCTAAGAGAACATGCAGATGAAAAAGTTTATAAACAGGAACTTGAAAAGGTCAAGACACTCATCATGCCGCAGTTGCTCGGCGAGCGTTTCAAAATGATAAAATTCAGAAAGGAGAATTGAGATGGAAATTCTGATCAACGGTGATGCAAGGACGGTCAAAGACGATGTCCGGCTGGGCGAGCTGATCGACGCGCTGGGACTGCGCGACAAGGTGATGGCCGCGGCGGTCAATATGGAGGTGGTCAAAAAAGAGCACTGGGATACGCACGAACTGCATAACGAAGACCGCGTGGAGCTGCTGGACTTTGTGGGCGGCGGATGAAGAAAGGAGAAACTATGCCGTTTATCGAGACAGATGAAGAAAATTTTGAGGAAGTGATGGCGGCGGAATTCGCCAAAGGCAATACGGTCATTTTAAAATTCGGATCGATCTATTGCGATGCCTGCCAACTGATGGAATTTGAACTGGAAGAAGTGCATGACAGGGTGGACGGCGTTTCCATTCTCGATATCGATATTGCGGCGAACGAGGGGCTGGGCTACCGCTTTCTCGTCGAAGAGGTGCCGACGACGCTGATTTTCAAGAGCGCGGACGAACAGCTGCTGTACAAGACGGGGATCATGCTCGCCGACGACATAGTCGATCTGATCGTCAAAGCCCGCTGATGCAGAAGTTTATCGTCAAGCTTTTCCCCGAGATTATGGTCAAAGGGACATCGGCCAAGCGGCAGATGGTCGATCAGCTCTTCGCGAACCTGCAGAAGATCCTGCATCGTATCGACACGCAGATCGCAGTCCGGAAGTTTTCCGACAAGATCGAGGTCTTTACGCCGAAGTCGACTGTCGCCGAAGTACGGCTTGTCCTGACGCAGACCCCGGGTATCGAGCAGGTACTCGAGGCACTTCAGTTTACGCAGATGGATACACTCGAAAAGATCAAAGAGACCGTCGGCGCCGTCGTCGCCGACTCGCTCGAAGGCAAACGCTTCGCGGTACGAGCCAAACGTGCCGGAACACACGATTTCACCTCTATCGATATTGAACGCACCGTCGGCGGCTTCCTGAAAGCGCACTCGAAAGCGGCCGGCATCGATCTGGGACAGCCGGAAGTGACGGTACGGCTGGAACTGCGCGATGCGCAGCTCAACATTGTCACGGCGTCATACAAAGGGCTCGGCGGTTATCCGCTGGGAACGCAGGGTGATATCCTCTCGCTGATGTCCGGCGGGTTCGATTCGACCGTGGCGTCGTATCTGACGATGAAGCGCGGGATCAAAACCCATTTCGTTTTCTTCAACCTCGGCGGACTCGCGCACGAGATCGGCGTGAAGCAGGTCGCTTTGTATCTGTGGTCGAAATTCGGCTCCTCGCACCGCGTCAAGTTCATCTCCGTACCGTTTGAAGCCGTCGTCGAGGAGATTTTCCGTTCGACGGCACCGAGCTACATGGGCGTGACGCTCAAACGGCAGATGCTGAGGGCGGCGGAAAAGATCGCGGATACGATGGAGATCGACGCACTGCTGACCGGCGAGAGCGTCGCGCAGGTGAGCAGTCAGACGCTGCGCAACCTCGCACTGATCGACCGTGTGACGGACAAGCTGGTGTTGCGGCCGCTGGCGACGATGAACAAGCCGGAGATTATCGCTCTTGCCGAGGAGATCGGGACACGCCGGTTTGCCGAAAGCATGCCCGAATACTGCGGTGTGATATCGCAAAACCCCGTGACACACGGATCGTTCAAACGCATGGAACGCGAAGCGCGGAAATTCGACGGCAGCGTACTCGATGCCGCCGTCGCCGATGCGAAGACCATCGATATCGATACGGTCGTCGCCGATATCGAGGCGCTTTCGGCTGTCACCGTCGTGCACGAGGCTGACCCCGAAAAACATGTCGTTATCGATATCCGGCCCGAACCCGGATGCGTCGAGACGGCATGCGAAACATTGAAGATTCCCTTTTACGAACTCAATTCGGCGTTCGACAGGCTGCCGAAGGACAAAGAATATCTGCTCTACTGCGACAAGGGGGTGATGAGCCAGCTGCACGCGCAATACCTGCGCGACGGGAAAAAATGCGACAACGTCAAGGTCTATCGTCCCCGGGCATGAGCGCTATAGCTTTTTCTTTCGCGGTGAAATCCGCATAGAGCTTTTTGAGTTCGCTTCCTTCGATGAATTCTTCTTTGATCAGACGCTGCGCGATGGATTCGATCAGCGTCCAGTGGGCGTCGATAACCTTCGTGGCGCGTTCGGTGCCTTCCTCGATCCAGCGGCTGATACGATCTTCGATTTTTTCGGAATAGAGGGTGTTACTGATGTTTTGCAACAGAATTTCCACATTGAGATTGCGAAGTGCCGTGTCCATTCCGTACATGGCGACGGCACTGTAGGCGTACATCGTTGCCTGCTGCAGGTCGCTGTGTGCACCGGTTTCGAGTCCTTTTTCTCCGAATGCCTTGACGGTCGCGATGCGTCCCGCCAGCGAAACGGCGATGTTTCCCCGAAGCTCTTCGATATCGAGATTGGTCTGGATCTCTTCTTGCGCATAGGAGACGAGACCGAGTGCTTCGCTGCGCGGAATGACGGTGACCTGTTCGATCTCGACATCGGGCAGCAGTACGAGGGTGACGACGGCATGCGTGGCCTCGTGGATGGCACTTTGCCGGAGATCTTCCTCGAAATTCTTGAGCCGTTTTTTATCGAGACGGCTGCCGTACTTGATGGTGTTGATCTGGTCGATGACGATCTGCTCGTCGAGTTTTGATTTGCCCTGTTTGATCGCTTCGAGAGCGCAGGCTTTGGCGATGCGGCCGAGTTCGTAGCCGTTCATACCGGTCATATAGCGCGAAATGCGTTCGATATCGATTTTATCGTGCGGTTTTTCCAGCAGCTTTTTCGCGAAAAAACGGCGGGCGTCCCGGTCGAGTTCGGGGACTTCAACGAACTGGTCGACCCGTCCCGGATGCATCAGGGATTCGGGTACTTCATCTTTGTTGTGGGCGGTCATGACGGTGAAGACGAATGCGTCGGGCCGGTCGGGGCTGTGGTCGATCCCCTGTTCGAGCGCCTCGGTCGGGATGGGGGTGTAGCTGCCGTCGATCAGGCCCTTGAGGTCGACACCTTCAAGAATGATCATCATCGGAGCGCTCAGCCGCGCACGCGTATAGGCCTCTTCGATGAGCCCTTCGTCGAAGAGATCGCTGCCGCGCAGGTAGAGATAGGGGAGGGCGGCCTCCTTGGCCAACGCCTTGACGAGCATAGTTTTGCCTACCCCCTCCGGTCCGTAGAGAAGAACCCCCTTGGGGAGAGTGATATCGAAGTGTTTCAGTGCTTTTTCGTTTCCGAGCAGCCGGATCAGTTTTCCAAGCTGCTCCTTGGCACGCTGCTGGCCGGCGATGTCGTCGAATCCGACGGGACCGCCGGCACGGATATGGAGCCGGTCGTTTTGCATCGCTTCTTTGATGGCCGGAAGATCTTCGATCTCTTCGACGGCTTTGAGGAGAATATTGCCGGATTTTCGACTCCATACCAGCCGGAAACGCCGGTCGTATTTGCCGAAAGACTTGACCGTGTCCGTATCGGAAAAGAGCTTTGAAAGCGTGTTCCGTGCCGCTTTGGAGACACGGATATCGCAAGCAATATCCTGACCGAGGCAGGGGGCGAGGAGGTCGAAGATTGTCGCGCCGAGACGGTGTGCGATACGTGTGCTGTTGAGATAGGGGGAAAACGAAAGCAGCAGGGCCTGTGCCGTCGCGACAGGGTGTTCGAGATTCAGGCGCTGTTCATATCGCGCCTGAAACCGGTCGATACACGCCTGCAAAACGGACTGGCAGATCGAAAGTAGCTGCGGCAGGTCATGCGGGTAGAGCAAAATGAGATCCGATTCGCTCAGGACGTTGAGCAGCTGCGGATCGAACAGACGGCGGACGGTTCCGTTTTCATCGGGGGCGCCG
>JALWNV010000154.1 GCA_027083665.1 Helicobacteraceae bacterium | reverse complement strand
TAATGCGGAAGCAGCGCATATTTCAAACGGTCCTTGGAATTTCTCAGCCCGGCAAAAGCCCCGCGCAGTTTTGCCAGTGTCCGCTTCGCACTCTCTTCGTCGTAGTCGTCTTGCAAAAACGCCTTTTCGATATACAGCGGATTGGTGATACTGATCATTTTATCTTTGTGATCGACCAATACCCGCAATACTGCGGCGAAACCCCGTCCCGGTTTTGCCGCGTTCGCTTTCAGCGTCTCATCGGTGAAGACGATCGAAACACGTGTTTTTTTCTTGTCGATCGGATACGACCCCAATACACTGAAGCCCGCTTTTTGCAAGGTCGAAACGACCGCTTCATCGTTCATCTCCGGACCGCGGAGATAAAGGCTCACTTTGCTGCCGTTGACATCTCCCGCCTCGGCTTTCGGATTTTCCGCGGCGGCGGAAGACGAAGATTCCCCCCATCCCGGGGGCGTACGCCGTTCAAAACCGATGCCGCGGTCAAGCCATTTCGAAGAGCGGCTGCCCTCGGCCTCTTCCGCTTCCCCGGTACGCTGCGAACTGCTGTGCTCTTGCGTTTCGTAATGCAGACGGACCGGAGGGACATTCGGAATATCGACCTGCCGATCCGGAATCGCGGGAATCGTAATATCGAACGCTTCCGGTTCTTCCTGCGCGAACATCGGTACCCCTACGGCGACGAACAGACAGACCGCCGTTGTCAACAAAGACGCTTTCATGATCAATACTCCAGACCCATCTGTTCGAAATCGGCATCGCGCATCTTCTTACGGTTGCCCCTGCGGTCGTACAGCCATCCCTTGCGCGCTTTTCCGTGATCAAAAATGATCGAATAGCGCAGACTGCCGTCCTCGTAGTACTCTTTCGTCGTCCCGTCGAGTTTGCCGTCGTCGTCATAATGGATACGGGCCTTGAGATTGTTGTTGGGATAGTAGACGGTTTTCGTCCCCACCGGAATGTCCTCGACATATTTCGCGACGGATCTGAGTTGTCCGTTGGAGTAGTACTCCCGGACCGTTCCGTCGAGTTTGCCGTAACGAAACGGCATCTCCGCCTTGACCCGGCCGTTTTCATAATAACCGGTCGTCCAACCGAATGTCTTGCCGTTTTTGAAACGCGATACGACCTTGAGCTTGCCGCTCGGATAGTAACCTTTCGAAACACCTTCAAGCTTACCGTTTTTGTAATGGCGTTCGTATTTGACCTTCCCGTCGGGATAATAGGTTTTCTTCACTTCCGCATGCAACACCGTCGCAAGGCCGATAAAGGCCAGTACTACCCATAGTTTTTTCATTGAGACACTCCTTGTACGTTTGGTATTAGCAATAATAGTATCAGAAAAAGTATTTCTTATCACTTTACCCGTAAAGGCCTCCATATATTTTATCGTTTTGTGTTATATCTATGTGATAGATAGAGCATAATGAAATGCTATAATTATTCCGACCAAAAAACTGCGTCCCGTACAGCAGAGCCTGTTTCGGCATACGGCGCACCGGAAGGAATACCCTCATGTACATCAAATCATTGCTGTTCGCTTCGACCCTCTGTTTCACGGCACTTTCCGCCGCCGATATCGATCATGCCGATCTGACGGCGCTGCATTCGATCCTTTCCGCCGATTCCGTGGAAATCCCGACCGCCGGCATCGACACGCGCGAAGGGCATGTCAAAAAACTCGACAAAGAAGGCAACCTTCGTGTCGATATGCAGTTTCATCACGGAAAGCTCGACGGCGTCAGCCGGCTCTACTATCCCAACGGCAAACTGCACAAACAGATGAGCTATCGCAACGGCCGAAAAGAGGGCGTATGGAAAACATTCGATGAAGCGGGACGACTCGTTTCCTCCCTGCACTACAGCGACAACCGGCTCGACGGCATGATCCGCTATTATTATCCAAACGGCAACATCAAAGACGAAATTCCCTACCAAAACGGCAAAATCAACGGCGAATGGCGCCACAACCGGGAAGACGGTACTCTCGTATGGACCCGGCCCTATACCAACAATGTCATCAACGGCACCGCCGTCGCCTACTACCCCGACGGAACCATCAAAGAGATGATGCGTTACCGTTACAACCAAAAACACGGAAAATGGAAAACGTTCCATGCCAACGGCCGGCTCAAAGAGCAAAACGTTTACAAAGACGGAAAAAGGAACGGATGTACAAAAACTTATAATGAAGATGGTACAATAGCTTCCGAAATGCTCTATAAAAACGATCGCGCCGTCGCGAGTACGCTGTACAAAGACGGAAAACCGGTCGAAAAGGTCTGCTCGCGCTAAATGCAAATCGATTATACACCACACAATATCGCCGGGTACCTCGCCAAGGCGTTCCTGAACAACCCGCTGACGATGATCATGATCATCTCGATCCTGATGCTCGGCTTTATCTCTTTGCAGGTGATGCCGCGCGAGGAGGATCCGCAGATCCAGGTCAGCGGCGGTTCGGTCATCGTCGCCATCCCCGGCGCGACCCCGCGCGAGATCAACAATGTCGTCATCAAACCGCTCGAGCGGCGTTTCCGCGAGATCAAAGGAGTGGAAAACATTTACGGTACCGCGATGGAAAATGTCGGGATGCTCAACATCCAGTACTACATCGGTGAAAACCGCGAAGATTCCAACCTCAAACTCTACGACAAAGTCATGCAGAACATGGATTCGCTTCCCGCGGGCACCATGCAGCCGCTGGTGAAGCCTTTCGATATCGATATCGACATCCCCATCGTCACCGTCGCATTCTACCCGCTCAAAGGGAGCACGAAAAAGCCTGACCCGGTCAGACTCTACAAAACCATCCGCGAAATCCAGCAGAAGATCAACGCGCTCGACAACGTCTCCAAAACGACACTCAAAGGCGTCAAACATCCGCAGTTCAACGTCCTGGTCGATATCGACAAGCTCTCGGGCTACCACCTCTCGCTCGGGCAGATCGCACAGTCGATCAAAATGATCTCCAAAAACGCGCCCGACATCGACACCCCGACCGTCGACGACAAGATTATCGTCTTCGGTGTCAAAAACGCCATCGAGGATATCGGGGACCTGCGCGACCTCATCGTCGCACAATACATGGGCTCGCCGATCTATCTGCGCGATGTCGCAAAAATCGAATACAATTACGATATCCAGAATTTTCAGCGCGTGCAGCTGACACAGCGAGAGGACAATGTCACCGCACGCATAGAGGCCGAAAAGCACGGCGAGGAGCCCGAAGAGCCGCTGCGCTTTACCGAACTCGAAGACCAGATCATGATGACCGTCTCCAAACTCAAAGGGACCAACGCCGTCACCATCGCCGAAGAGACGATCGAACTGCTGCACGAGGTCGGTCACGAACTTGCCGAACAGGGGGTCGGCTTTGTCATCACCCGCAACTACGGCGAACGTGCGGACGAGGCCGTCAACGAACTGGTCTTTCACCTCGTCATCACCATCGGGATCATTTCGCTTATCCTTATCCCGTTTCTGGGATGGCGTGAATCGCTGGTCGTCTCCATCGCCGTACCGATGATCCTCGCGACGACGCTCTTCGTCGCGTGGCTGACGGATCAGACCATCAACCGGATCACCCTCTTCGCCTTTTTGCTCAGTATCGGTCTGATCGTCGATGACGCCATCATCGTCATCGAAAACATCCACCGCCGGCTGCACCTCAAGGAGACGCAGGGGCAGGATATCGACGTCCTGATCTGCGAGTCGACCGACGAAATCGGCCCTTCGACCAATATCGCGACGATCGCGATCATCCTGACGATGGTCCCGATGGCCTTCGTCGGCGGGATGATGGGACAGTTCATGCTCCCCATCCCGCTCAATGTCCCCGTCGCGCTGGCCGTCTCGCTCTTCGTCGCCTACGTCTTCACACCCTATCTGGCGAAAAAACTCATCAAAGTGGAGCGGCATTGAGCATGGAAGAGCTTCTGTACAATATCCTGCGCTCCAAAAAGAAAAAACGCATCGTTGTCGGAATCGTGCTGGCGGCTTTGATGGGTTCGATCATGCTGCTGCCGACAAAAATCGTCCTGGCGAAAATGCTGCCGGGCAAAAGTGCGAATACGTTCAGTATCTATATCGACACTGCGACGAACAGCTCCATCAAAGAGACGCAGAAAGTCGCCGAATGCGTCGTGCGCGAAATGCAGGAGGAGTCCGGCGTTACCGATATGGAAGTCTATCTCGGCCAGGGAGCGCCGCTCGATTATGCCGGGCTCGTCAAAGGCAGCGGAATGAAGCGGCTGCAAAACCAGGCGGAGATCGTCGTCAACCTTACCGACAAACACGAACGCAAAGAGCCCTCCTATATGATGGTACACCGTATCCGT
>JALWNV010000153.1 GCA_027083665.1 Helicobacteraceae bacterium | reverse complement strand
GACGTATCCACCACTCCCGTACCCGCGACCGCGGCATGGCCAGAATCTCCTTTTCAAACTGCGCCCGCAACGGTTCATCCGCCGGCAGCTGCAGCGGAATCAGGCGGATGCCGTCTATAAACCGCCTTTGTCCGAGATAGACGGCGCGGATCTGCATCGGCGTCAACGATACCGCCGGAAAACCCGGATGGACGATTAATGCCCAGTCCTGAGCCCATACCGCCGCCGAAACCACCAGCAGCCACACTCCCTTTCGCATCGCAGCAACCTAAAACAGCATCGACAGCGAGACCATGAGCTTGTCGCTGTTCTCGCGGCTGTGCCACTGGTATTCGGCTTTGAGCGCTACGGGAAAGACCGGCCGGTAGGTGTAGCCGAACACGGCAACATGGTCCTGCGAGTTTTCAACATATTCCGTCACGGTCTCGAGGCGCAAAACGGCGAAATGACGTTCAGACATCCTCCGCGTCGCCTGCATATATGCACCGAAGGTACTTCTCTCCCCGTTTTGCGATACCTTGTAACCCGCTTCCGCCAGCAGCCGCCATGCCTCGCCATCATAGCGTGCCCCGCCGTAGCCGTACAGCCACTTTTCATCTTCCGCGTTATTGTGGTAGTATCCGCCGTTCCCACGCAGCGTCCAGCTCCCGAAAGCATACCGGTATGCCAGAGCGAAATGATGATCGACGTCGAAATTGTTGTACGGCGATACATTGCCGACAATATAATCCAAATCCCTTGTCACCTGTGCCATCAGCGTAAATCTTCCCGCCTGACACTGCGTGATATCAAAATCCGCCCCCGTCGTAAAACGCGGTACGATCCGTTCGACGACCTTGGGGTCCGATGTCGTATCCCGAAGCACATTGATCGGCATCAGATTCCAGAAACCGTAGGGGGTATTGAACTTACCGAGCGTGACACGATAATGTTCATCGGGCTCGTAACGGATATAGGTACGTTCGACATGCAGCGTTAAATCCGTCACCGTTTCCTCTTCAAACCCCCATCGCTTCCGATAAGCATCGTTGAATTCCAGCTCGGCCATCGCACTCCATGCCCCCCGGCTGCCGTACAGCATCACTGCCGCATCGTCCAGGGCGAGTTCACTCGTACCTTTGAGATTGTGCCAATAGTCCATCGAAAAATATCCGCCGAGAAACACCGGGCTCTCTCCCAGCTGCACACCTTCACCCATCGTATAGCCGGCCGCATTCGCCTGTACAAAAAACAGCAGCGGCAACACAACGGATTTGCCGAAAAAATACCTTATTTTTTTCATCATGACGCAAATTATACTACGTTTAAGGACAATCAGGGTTCCGCTATAATGGCACTTATGAATCAAACCATTTCACCTTTTATCGACCTCGGCCGTATCAACACCCTCCGCCTCGGCCGCTTTGGCGCACCGGGGGCTTTTTTGACGGCCGGAGACGGCAGCGATGTTTTACTGCCAAACCAGTACGTCACCGACGAGATGCAGATCGGCGATCTGCTCGATGTCTTTGTCTATACCGATTCTGAAGACCGCCCGGTCGCCACGACACGGCGCCCCAAAGCGATGCGTGACGAATTCGGTTTTTTCGAGGTCGTCGATGTCGCGAAATTCGGAGCTTTCGTCGACTGGGGGCTTCCCAAAGACCTGCTGGTACCGAAAAACCGTCAGAAAGAGCCCTTCAAAGTCGGACAGAAACGCTTTTTGCGCATCGTCAAGGATGAACAGAGCGAACGGCTCGTCGGGGTGGAGCGTATCGGCAAGTACCTCTCGCACTCGCCGCGGGGCTACCACCCCAACCGCGAGGTCAAACTCCTCTTTATCGCCAAAACGCCGATGGGATTCAAGGTCATCGTCGACGATGCCTTCGAGGGACTGGTTTACGCCAATGAAATCTTCGAACCCGTCACCGTCGGGGAGAGCCGCACCGGCTACGTCAAACAGGTCCGCAGCGACGGACATTTCGACATCTCCCTTCAGCCGGTGGGGAAAAACGCGCGTGCCCGGGGCGACAGGGCGAAGGTCCTCGCCCCGCTCGAAGCCGCGGGCGGAATGCTGCCGTATAATTCCAAAAGCGATCCCGACCTCATCACACGTACGTTCGGCCTGAGCAAAAAAGCCTTCAAGCGCACACTGGTTCAACTGCAAGAAGAGGGGACGATCGACGTCAAAGAGACCGGAATCTACCTGAAATAATGGCAAGGAAAAAGCCGATACAGTCCTTTACCGAAGAACAGATCGTTTTCGAGTACGAGCGTATGCCCTGCCGGCTGCTCCGCCTCGACCCCAACCGTATGGAAGTCACGATAGTGCCCCTTGAAAACAGCGTGGAGCGGAAGGTGCCGTTTGCCCACCTTCCGAAATCTCTCAAAAGAAGAATCCGTCCTGTGCGGTAACGGTTTTATTACATTCTTGTAACCTTTTTCGATTTTCTATCGACTTGTTTCCGTTTTTTGACTATAATTCGCTCCGTTTTCGGTATGGCGCGTCTCGAGCCGTGTCCATGCCATAGACCTTTGACCCGCAATAGCAACCTCCCGAATCTTTTTCGTTTACACAATTTCTACACTTAATTTTCCTATCATCGCGTCGGATGGGAAGCGTACGGGTGTCTCGAGCCGCCCGGCTTCCCCCGAAAACCTTAAGGTGCGTGCCGCTGAAAATCCGCGGTACGCCGGCAAAACACCGTGACATATCCCCTTGCAAAAACTTCACGTGTAGCGTTTATTTCATCTATCCTCTTTCATCACGATACCCGCCCTTTCAATTCTCTTCATTTTAGTGTATAATATATATAAATACGAAATATTTATTTATGTTCAAACAGAAAGTTTTAAACAATTTAAAAAGGATTCATGATGTCAGCACCTGCCTGGTTATCAAAAAAACTCGACGACGGCCGCATTCTTTGCGAAGCGTGCAATCAGCACTGCAAACTGCACGAAGGCGAATACGGTACCTGCGGTATCCGCAAGGTTGAAAACGGCGAACTGGAACTGCTCACGTACGGCCTGGCCGCGGCGGTAAACGTCGACCCGGTCGAAAAAAAACCGATGTTTCATTTTCTGCCGGATACCAAAGCGTTTTCCGTCGGAACCGTCGGCTGCAACTTCTCGTGCCGATTCTGCCAGAACGCGGATATCTCACAATATCCGCAGACGCACGATCACAAACTCAAAGGACAGTCGCTGCCGCCGGAGCAGATCGTACAGATGGCCAAAGCCTACGACTGTGCCTCGATCGCCTATACCTACAATGAACCGGTCGTCTTTTTCGAGTACACGTACGATACGGCAAAGCTCGCCCATGAAGCGGGTCTGAAAAACATTTATGTCACCAGCGGATTCGAGACGCACAAGGCTATCGACACCCTCGCCCCGTATCTCGACGGTATGAATATCGATATCAAGGCGTTCACCGAAACATTCTACAAGGAGATCTGCGGCGCCAAACTCAAGCCGGTACTCGACACGGTCAGGTACGCGCACAAGAAAGGGATCTGGATCGAAGTGACAACGCTGCTGATTCCCGGCAAGAACGACAGCGACGAGGAGATTCGCAATATCGCACGTTTTCTCGCCGATCTTGATCCGAACATCCCATGGCACGTCAGCGGCTTCTATCCGATGTACAAAATGCTCGACACCCCGCCGACACCGCCGAGTACCCTGATCCGCGCCTACGAGATCGGGAAAGAAGAGGGGCTCAACTTCGTCTATATCGGTAACTACGACGACGAAGACCGTGAATCCACCTACTGTCCGTCATGCGGTTTCAAGGTGATCGAACGCCACGGTCATATCGGCCAGTTCGTCAAAAACCGTCTTACCGCCGAAGGCAGCTGCCCCGAATGCGGTACACCGATCCCGGGAGTGTGGGTATAAGCCCGGCTCCACGTATTATCCATTTTTCTTCGCTACACTTGCGATATGGTTTATTATCTCGTATTCATCACCGCACTTGTCCATACGATGACACTCTACCGGCGCTACCGTGACGGCGTTCTGCCTGACGATGAAAACGACCGGATCCTGATGGGGATCGCGTTCGCCGTCGAAACGAGCCTGCCGCTGCTGGGGTGGCTGCGGATGTCGTGGATTGCGACAAGCCTTCTTCTTCTGGTCGTCATCGCTCTCTATCAGAACCGATACCGCTTGCCTCCAACCCTGCGTTCGCGTATGAAAATCTGCTCCGAACGCTGCCGCGGATGGGAACCGATCCCCTCACTCCTCATCGCCATTACCGGGCTTTTTTGCTGGGGATGGTACTGGTAATGCCGCCATCATGCCCTCCCTTTATTCCCGCAATCGGCCTTGGAAACCCGCATCTTCAGCCACTTTCTCCCGTCTTTTTTCC
>JALWNV010000152.1 GCA_027083665.1 Helicobacteraceae bacterium | reverse complement strand
CTGCTAGACAGCTCCAGCGCACCGAGCCGCTCAACCTCCCTCGCTTCCACCCGTTCCTGCGTGTCGTTCCATGCCACTTCCGTCTGCTTGACGATCCGATCGCAAAACCATGCATCCAGATCGTCCCGACGCAGCGATGCCGCACGAAACACGGTCGCCTCGGCACCGCCGCCCACTTCCGCTACGGCAAGAAAGGGGCTCCGGGCAAGGGGGTCGCCGTACCGAAGGCGGACACCTTTGGCATTGCTGAGCCGGTAACGGCCGCTCTCGCCGCCACGTACCATGGCAATACGGTCGGGATAGGCCAGTGCCACGAGCCTTCCCGTCATCTCGGAACGGACATCGCTTCGCAGCTCGATTCCCGTTTTTTCCCTGAGCCGTTCGAGCGCAAACATCAGTGCCGCATGAGCTTTTGTGCCCGCACATACGACCCTGTGGAGGCGTTCGAGCGCCACGGCCAAATCTGTCCCCTCGAATGCGGCTTCACGTTCGTGCAGCAGCACTGCCGTCAGTATCGCTTCGTAGCCGAACCCCCGCTGCTTCGCGAACAAAAGCATATGCGCCAGCCGCGGGTGCACGCCCAATGCGGCCGCCGCACGGCCGTGCGGCGTCGCGATTCCCCTTTCGTCTATCATATCAAGTGATATCAAAAGTGTCCGCGCCGCCTCCACGGCATGTCCGGGAGGCGGATCGATCCAGGAGAGTTCCGAAACCTCCGCGCCCCATATCGCCAGATCAAGCAGCATCGGTGCCAGGTCCGTCGACAGTATCTGCGGCAGCGAGTGCGGCACCAAGGCGCGATTCTCATGCCAAAGACGATAGCATACCCCCTCCGAGGTCCGTCCGGCCCGGCCCGCACGCTGTGCCGCGGAATCCCGGCTGATCGTTCCCGTTTCGTACCGGTTCATCCCCGAACCGCTGTCGAAACGGATACGGCGCTCCAGTCCGCTGTCGATCACCACCCCAACGCCTTCGATCGTCAGACTGGTCTCGGCAATGTTCGTCGCCAGGACGATTTTCCTCTTTCCCGATTCCGCGGGGGCGATCGCCTGCCGCTGCGCCTTTTTATCCAGCGCTCCGTACAACGGGGCAATCAACACCTTCGATGCATCGGTTTTTTCGCGCAGCAGACGCTCTGTCAGGCGTATCTCTTTGGCACCGGGCAAAAATACGAGGATATCCCCCTCTTCCCTGCCGAGGGCTTCAAGGGTCTTCGCAGCAGCGGTTTCCGCAATATGCTGCGGATCGGGCTGACGTTCCCGGATATCGAGGTAGCGGTATTGGACGGGAAACGTCCTGCCTTCACTCGTCACGACCGGCGCGTCCGGCAGAACGGTTTTTATCGCCGCGGCGTTAAGCGTCGCGGACATGACCAATATACGCAGGTCATCGCGCAGCAGCTGCTGAGACTGCAGAAGCAGTGCCAGTCCGAGATCAGCCTGCAACGAACGTTCATGAAACTCATCGAAAATTACGAGCCCCACCGATTCGAGCGCCGGATCGTCCGTCAGCAACCGCGTCAGCACCCCTTCGGTCACCACTTCGATCCGCGTCGACCGCGACACGTTCGTCTCGTTTCGCATTCGGTATCCGACACATTTTCCGGGCCGCTCACCCAGCAGTTCCGCCATCCGTTCCGCCGCGTTGCGTGCAGCAAGCCGCCGCGGTTCGAGCATGAGAATCTTTTTACCCTCAAGCCAGGGTTTCTCGAGCATTTCGATCGGTACGATTGTCGTTTTTCCCGCCCCGGGAGGTGCCTGGAGAATGACATTGGGCTTGGTTTCGAATGCGGCGGACAATTCGGGCAATACGCCGTAGATGGGAAGACGGTTCATGAGCGCCATTATACTGCAAACCCGCAGATGACGTTTTTATATCGATAATTACTTGTTTTATACGTCATTAAGTCAATCTTATTATAATGATAACCCAAAATTCAATTATATCAGGAACCCTACCATGACCGAAACGCTGTTTAAGGAAAAATATCCCATTCATACGATCGAAATCGACAAAACGGAGATCCGAATCGCCGAGATGGATGATATCATCGCGCACTACCGAACCCGCATCGAAGCCCATCCCGTCGCGACCTATATCGGCATATTCGACCATTACGCCCATACGCGTTCTTTGGAAGACGGGCAAATCAGCGACGAGATCCTCGATGCCAAAAACGTCTTGTGCTGTTTCGGCAAAGAGCTGCCCTCGCCTCAGATGCTTGCCGTCCGTCCCCGTGCGATCGGAATTGCCGAAAAAGAGGAGAGTTTCGTCATTTCTTTTCTCGAAGCACCCAATCCGGCGGCAAACGATGCTATGATTGCATGGACAAAAGATCTGATCAACAGCAAGGAGAGTTAAAATGGCAAAAGTACCGGAAAACGTCGGATGCGACAACCAGGAGTGTTATGAAAAAGACAACTGCAACCGCAATAAGATCGCAAAAGAAGGCAAGGCGGTAGAGGTGAAGACGTTCGGGGGCACCCCTGAAAAAGGGTGCGGCAAATTTATCCCGATTCCCGGAAAACAGTGACGTTTCACGGCACTTTCGGACGCTAAAACGTCCAGCCCGCACCGATATACCAGAAAGAAGAAGTAAATCCGATCCCCGCTTCCCCGGCAAAATCGTGACTCAGCCGGGAATCAATCACCGACACTTTCATCGTATCGACATTCCACTCGTTATAGCGATAACCCGCTTCGAACGATATGCCGCTGAAGGATTTCGAACCGGCAAAAGGGAGAAAATGCATCGATACGTCACTGTGCAGCACCGTTCCGGAGAAATCGGCATCGCCGTTGATGTAGTCATTCGTCATCTTCCCTTTTTGAATGCCGTAGGCGATCCCTCCGTCGAAGAAAACAAAACGGTTCAGGTACCAGCGTCCCTGTAGTGACGGAACAATCTTGTACGTTGTGATCTGAGTCTGCGTTTTTTCAAGATACTCCTGAAGCGTTTGGGCGTCACGGAGCATATGTTTCGTTTCCATGTACGGCATGGATACGCCGCTGCCGATACCGATCCCGATAACACTCCCTCCGGCATTGCGAAACAGGGTATATCCCAACCCGACAAGCAGATCGAGCCCCCGCATTTCAAACGTGGCCGGTTGGGGAACGCCCGCGGCATCCGCGGCATCCGACATCGAAATACCGAAAGGGTCGAAATCGGCTGCCCCGTCGGCATACGATGCGTATCCGTCAAGCGTTCGGGAACGATAGATATCGATATTTCCGTAAAGATAGAACCGGTCATAAATAGGGAAAAACGGTTCCTTGATGCTCACGATATCCACATCAAGCGCCGCATCGAAACGTAGCACCGGTTTCAGATCCATCTGAAAATCGAAGGTCCCCTTTCCGGCACTGATATCCAATGCGGACAGAACACTCCAAGACAAACCGGTAATGACAAGAAACCGGCCGGCTGCGTTCATATCACGCCTTGCACAGCGGCGCCAGTTTCCGATGGCGTGCCGCCAGAGCGATGACGATGAAGACGACGGCATAGGTCACCGGCACGAAATCCGGAATCGGCACCGGATCGCCTTTGGCGTACGAGTGCATGCCCGCCAGATAGTAGTTGACCCCGAAATAGGTCATCAGCACCGAAGTAAACGCCAGCAGCGAAATGACGCTGTACAGAAACGGCGTATAGATTTTCTTGATAAAGCGCAGGTGGATGACGACGGCATAGACAAGGATCGTCACCAGCGCCCAGGTCTCCTTCGGATCCCAGCCCCAGTAGCGGCCCCAGCTCTCATTGGCCCAGACCCCGCCGAGGAAGTTTCCGACCGTCAGCATCGCAAGCCCCACCATCAGACTCATCTCGTTGATGGCGTTGAGTTCCTTGATCGAGAGCGAAATGCTCTGCGCGCGTTTGCCCCGGTTGAAGATAAACAGAATCAGCGTGATAAAGCCCAGCAGCGCCCCCAGACCCAGGAAGCCGTAGCTCGCCGTAATCATCGAGACGTGGATGCTCAGCCAGTACGACTGCAGTACCGGCACAAGATTGGTCACTTGCGGATCCATCCAGTTCAGGTGCGCCACGAACAGGATCAGGCCCGCGAGGATCGACGTCGCCGCCAGCGTGATCGGCGAATTGCGGCTGAAGATGAAGCCCGCCAGCACCGACGCCCAGCCGATATAGATCATGGATTCATACCCGTTGCTCCACGGCGCATGGCCGGAGATGTACCAGCGTATCGCCAATCCGACCGTATGCGCGATGAAGAAGAGCACAAGCAGACCGTACGCCCCTTTGGCGAAAAGGCCCAGCTTGATGCGCGGGTTGATGATATGCGCGAACGCGAAGATGAGCAGAACGAAACCGACGAGAAAGTACAGCGGCCAAAGGAGTTCGAAAAT
>JALWNV010000151.1 GCA_027083665.1 Helicobacteraceae bacterium | reverse complement strand
GATGCAAAGTACGCAGACGGCCCGCGAAAACATCAAAGCGCTTCGGAATTTCGGTTGCCGGTTCTCGATCGACGATTTCGGCACGGGATACTCCTCGCTGAGCAATCTCAAAGAGTTTGACCTGGATAAACTCAAAATCGACAAGAGTTTCATCGAGGCGCTGGCAAGCGACAGTGACGACCGGATCATCGTTTCGGCGACGGTGAGCATGGGCAAAAAGCTCGGCCTGACCGTATTGGCGGAGGGGGTCGAAACGGTTCGGCAGGTCGAATTGCTTCAGTCGTTCGGGTGCGACGAGGTACAGGGGTATTACTACAGCCGGCCGGTCGAAAAAGAGACGATGACCGAACTGTTGCAGGCATTGAACGCATAGACGCCGTTTTCCGGGACCGGAGGAGGGGGTGATGTTTGGGAAAACAGTAATCCTGACTAAACATGTCTGGATACTTGACTTTAAATGTCTCCCCGCTCTATAATACGTCAAATCTCACTCTACAAGGCAGATAGATGGCACAAGCATGTCCCGTTAATTTTACGACGATCGACAGTCACGCCGGCCGTATCGGTTCCGCACTGACACTGCTGCTCGTCGTTTCCTATATCGCATCGGGCAATGTGGCGATTCTTTTTTTCCTGACGGCGGACCTGCTGGTCCGACTATACGGTGACAAGGCCTTCAGCCCGGTATCCGCGCTTTCATCCAGATTGATGCGGCTGCTGCGGCTCGGGGCCCGTCCGGTCGACGGTGCCGCCAAACATGTGGCGGGGCATTTCGGATTGCTCTTTTCGGTGCTGTTGATCGTGACGCATTTTTTGCACGCCGATACGGCCGCTTATGCCGTCGCGGCGGTATTCGGCCTCTGTCTGCTGATGGATGCCGTGTTCAATTTCTGCGTGGGATGCAAAATCTACCGCTTCTACCTGCTGCTTCGGAGTGTGTGAGTGGCGGGTATCTCGCTCAAAGGCGTCTACGGTCTTGCCGCGATGTACGAACTGGCACATGCCCCGCATTCGCGGCCGATGCAGATACGCGAACTTTCCGCGCTGACGGGAGTGTCGCATGCCTACTTGGAGCAGATTCTGGCCGTATTGCGGCGGGCGGGGCTGCTGTCGAGCATCCGGGGTGCTTCCGGCGGCTACCGTCTGGCGCGAAGCGCATCGGAGATCACGGTACTCGAAATCATCGAAGCGCTTGAAGGATCCGTCTGCCCCGTTTCGGACAAAAGCGGCAAAAGCCTTGTGCTCGAAGCGTTCTGGCAGCAGATGCATGTGCAGGTAACGGCGCTTTTTTCCCTGCGCCTTTGCGAACTCGATGAGGCGTTCCAACCCTACCATTATGCGATTTGATTACGGTTTTTTCCGCCCGTTTAAGATTTAATAAGCAAAAAATATACTATTATTGACTATTCATACATTCGTACCCGGAAGTCCGGAAGAATGGCAAAGGGGTTTTTTATGTCCTGGATAACCATACTTTTGCTCGCGAGTGCCGTCGTGCTGATCGTGGGACTGGTTCTGATTATCATCGCCCAGATACGCAGTTCGCGCCATATTGAAACACTGAAAAAAAAGACGGAAGCACCGAAAGAAGAAGAGCCCAAAGCGCGTCCGAAAGTCTCACACGGGGCACAACCGGCCCCGCGCAGGAAGCCTGCTGCGAAGGAAAGTGCCGTCAAGCCCAAACCGGCCGCGCCGGCCGAAACACCTGCCGAACCGCAAAAACCGGAGGTGCGTACCCGCCCCGAAAAGAGACCCGAGCCCGAAGTCCCGGCAAAATCTTTCGAACCGAAGCCCTATCCCGAATACGACAATACACGCGCCATGGAACAGCTGGGCCTTTCGCAGGAAGAGGCGGATATGTTTATCTCGGAACTGGTGGTGCAGATCGAAGAGGAACTGCCCAACCTCGATGCCGCGTACGAGCAAAACGACCTCGAACGTCTCGAAAAGGTTTCGCATATGCTCAAAGGTTCCGCGACGAGTCTGGGCGAAGGCGGTGTCGCCGATATTCTCGTCGAGCTCAATACCTATTGCAAATCCGGCAAGGACCGCGGTGTCATCGGCGAGCATCTGAAAAACCTTCACTACTATTTCGGAAAGCTGAAAGAAAAATTCGGCGGCTGATCGCCGCCGCTACAGACCTTCGAGCAGCGTAAGCCACAGCGTATCGACCTCTTTGTCGTCAAGAAAGAGCGTACTTTTGTTTTCGAACAACTCCCGGACGCCGTTCATATTGACGGGTGCGGAGTGCACGCACGCGGTATGCGCGCAAAGCAGCGATCGGATCAGGCTGACCCGAGGGGCGCCGAGCGGCTGCTCGCAGAAAAAACAGCGTGCCGGATCGGGCAGCCTCCCTTCGTGTTCCAGCAGCTTCGCATAGGCTTCGAGCGCGACGCGTTTGGGGTTCTGCCTGCCCCAAAGTGCGGCGCAGGCATCGAGCAGGCAGAAGTAGAAAGCGCCGGTCTCTTCGGAATCTTTCAGATGCGGATAGAAAAGCGATACGAACTGATGCCACAACCGTGTCCGTACGGGATCGAGCAGCCACGGAAACCCCAGGTGGACGACATCGTAAAGCCTTCCGACGGAAGATTTGAGCGAACGTTCGATTTCAAAATCGATTTTGAAGCCGAGATTGATCGCGGCATGGCGCGATCCGTAGAAGCGATAGACGGTTTCCAAGCGGTTTTGCGTTATAATGGCGACAATGAGATCTTCATCTTTGACCCGTTGAAGCCGAACGATATAACCTTGCATCTTATGTTTCTCTCCGTATCACAGTGCTTCTTATTTTTTTGAATGAAGCTGAATAAAATCATAGTTTAACCTAAATAGCTATATAATAAGAAAATTGGCTTTTCCTAAATACGGAAAAGTAGATAAAAATATGCTTAAAGAGGTGAAACGAGTGGAATATTCTGACCTGTTACGTTCTTTCAAGGACAATTGCGGATTCGGTCTGATCGCCAACATCGACAACCGGATGTCGCACCAGACACTCGAGCGTGCCATTACCGCACTCGAGCGGATGATGCACCGCGGTGCGATTGCCGCGGACGGAAAGACCGGTGACGGCAGCGGGCTGCTGCTGTCGATGCCGACGGCCTTCATGCGCAAGGTGGCGATGAACGAAGGGGTGGAGCTGCCGGACATGTTCGCCGTCGCGACGGTGTTCACCCGGGTGAAAAAGCACCTGGACGTGCTCAGCGAGAAATGCGAAGCCAACGACCTGAAGATCGTCCTGAAGCGGACGGTGCCGGTCGACACGGCGGCACTGGGGGCGCAGGCGCTCGAAACCCTGCCGTATATCTACCATATCTTTATCGTCCCCAACTCCATTATGGCGACACAGCGTTTCGACGCATTGTTGTATCTGAGCCGCAAAGAGACCGAACACGTGCTCGAAGACGACGAGGATTTCTATATCCCGTCGATGTCGTCGCGCGTCATCTCCTACAAGGGGCTGGTGATGCCGACGCACATCAAGGAGTTCTACAAGGATTTTCAGGATCCGGATTTCGAGATCTCGTTTTCCCTCTTTCACCAGCGTTTTTCAACCAACACCCTTCCCAAATGGCGTCTCGCGCAGCCGTTTCGCGCCGTGGCGCACAACGGCGAGATCAACTCGGTCGAAGCGAACCGTTTCAATGTCCGGATCAAGTCCGAGTCGATCAAGAGCGAAGTCTTTACCAAAAAAGAGCTCGAGCGGCTGCTGCCGATCCTGCAGCCCGGGGCTTCCGACAGTGCCAGCGCAGACAACTTTTTCGAATTTCTCATCGCCAACGGTATGGACTTCTTCAAAGCCGCCCGTGCCGTAATCCCGGCACCGTGGCAGAACGCGCCGCATATGGACCCCGATCTGCGCGCGTTTTACGAGTACCATTCGACGGTGTTCGAAGCATGGGACGGACCGGCGGCCTTTTCACTGACCGACGGCCGCTATATCGGCTGCGTACTCGACCGTAACGGTCTGCGCCCTTCGAAATACATCATCACCAGGGACAAGACGCTGCTGATCGCCAGCGAGTACGGTGTCATCGACTTTGCCGAGGAAAACATCGAAGAGCGGGGCCGTCTGCAGTCGGGCGAGATGATCGGGCTCGATCTGAAGTTCGGAAAGGTACTCAAGAACGAAGAGATCAACGACTACCTCAAATCCTCGCATCCGTATATGAAATGGCTCAACGAGCATATGGTCTATCTGCAAGAACACGTCGAAGAGCAGTACAGTGCGCAGATGCATATCGAAAAAGAGGAGCTGATCAAGAATCAGCGCTATTTCAATGTGACACAGGAAGTTATCGAGCAGGTGATCGAGCCGATGATCAAAGACGGCAAGGAAGCGGTCGGATCGATGGGCGACGATACGCCGATGGCGGCGTTCAGTGAAAAACAGCGCAGCTTCAGCGACTTTTTTAAACAGAAATT
>JALWNV010000150.1 GCA_027083665.1 Helicobacteraceae bacterium | reverse complement strand
GAACTGCTTTATTACTCCGTCATGAACGAAAGCGATACCGCCGTCATCAAAGCATGGGTCATCGGCAGCTTCGTTCTCTCCGTACTCGGTACGCTCTTTTTCAGCGGATACCGGACAACCGACTACATCGCCCGCCGCATCAGGGCCGGCCGCGAGGAGATATCCGGCGGCTCCGTCCTGCCTGTTGAACCCGATCATTTCGTGATCGAAGAAGTGGCTCACGATGAGGAAACGGAGCCTGAGGAAGAGACACCCCGTTCACCCGAGCGCTATGCCCGCCTCGACGGCGTGATCGGCGACACGAAGGGATGACCGCTGTCGTCACCGGCGCCCGAACGGGAATCGGAGCGGCCGTCGCACGCCACCTGCTCGAAGAGGGCTATCACGTCTACGGTCTGAGCCGCCGGATTGCGGAGGCAGCGTTCGATACGGACCGCTTTACGCCGGTCGAGTGTGATTTGAGCGACCCGCACCGGCTCGAAACCGCATGCAAGACACTCCAGAATCTCCCGGATCTCTCCTTGCTGGTCAACGCTGCCGGATTCGGCCGTTTCGATCCGCACGAGACACTTTCGCAGTCACAGATCATCTCAATGACCGCAGTGAACCTGACTGCACCGATGCTGCTGTCGAACCTTTTTCTGCCGACGCTCAAACGCCATGGCGGCACGATCATCAACATCACCTCGATCGAGGCGCTACGCGCTTCACGTTTCTCGGCGGTCTATTCCGCGACAAAAGCGGGACTCAGAGCGTTCGGGCAGAGTCTGTTCGAAGAGGTCCGCAAATCCGGCGTCAACATTGTCACCATCAATCCGGATATGACCGACACCCCCTTTTTCGATCAGCTGCGTTTCGGCGTCAGTGACGCGGAAGACACCCGCCTCGAAACCGCCGATATCGTCGCCGTGATCGATACTGTTCTCTCCATGCGCCCCGGTGCGGCCGTCACCGAAGTGACAATCCGTCCGCAGCGTTTCGGAATCGAAAAGAACAAGCGATGATCCCGCTCGATGCGCGCGAACGCGAAAGCAGCGTTTTGCGCGACGGCGTATTTTCCGCCGATACCTACAGCGTAAAACGTCTGGAAGAAGAGGTGGCCGCCTATCACGGCCGCTCCTTCGCCGTCGCATTCGACTCGCCGGAGTCCGCCCTGCGCGCACGCCTGTGGATACACGGTAATGAAAGGAACGAAGTCGCCGTCAGTGCCCTCGGACCGACACATCTCTATACCGCCGCCGCCCATGCCGGATACGGCCTGCGATACGCCGACATCAATCTCGACGGCAGCTTCCATGCCGGTACCCTGAAAGCTGCGGCGCAAAAAAGTACCTGCACGGTCGTCGACCGCTATCTCTGCGGCATCGTCCCCGTCAAACCGCTGCAAACCTACTTCCCCCCACAAACCGCCGTCATCACGGATGCTACCGCTTCCCTCGCACCCGCGGCAGCCGAAGGCACGATATTGTGGTCGCTTCAGGAAATCATGCCGCTGGAATGCGAGTCGACCGGATTTGTCCTTACCGACAATGCCGAAGAGGCCTCCGCACTGCAGCGATGCCGCCGGCAGGGGAAGCAACCGGGCAGGGCCTGGAACTACGATATCGTTTCCGACGGTGCGGACAGTGCCCTCTCCGCACTCGGTGCCGCCGTCGCACTGCGGCAGACACGTCGGCTCGGCGAAGCCTGCGAACTCCGTCAGGCCCATGCGCTGGCCTATGATTCCGCACTCGGCGGCCATCGGCTCTTCGACCGCATGCGCCGCGACGCCGCTTCGGTACCGCAAAGTTACCCTCTCTTGCTCACTCCGGCCCTGTACTGCCCCAAAGAAGAGATTTTCACCGAGGTTCGCGACGCCGGTGTCGAAGCCGGTGTCTGCTGCAAACCCGTCTACAAAACGACCCGTTTCAGACAAGACGGGTATTCCCTGCCGGTCACGGAAGATCTCTACCGTGCCCTTTTCCAACTGCCGTGCCATCACCGGCTCACACTGAAAGAACGCGAAAAGACGTTGCAAACGTTTCTGCGTGCCGTCGAAACGTACCGCCACCGCGGCTGCAGCTTCTAGTCTCCGCTGCTGTCCGGGATCGCGGGTCCGGTTTCGGCAATCTCAAGCGCCAGAACCTCGGCAATGGCGAATACGACGATCATAACGTAATATCCCAGCAGCATCACGACCGCCAGCAGCAGCCAGCCAAGAAAAGGAATCATCATCAAAAGCGCGGCGACGATTCCCGCGGCGAACGACACTCCGAGCAACAGCAGCCCGAAAACAAAAACGAAACGAAAATATTCTCCTTGCATCGCCTCTTGCCACACCGCCGGCGTGAAAATCGAAAACACCGCGCGAAATGCCTCACCGAAACTCTCCGACAGGATAATCCTGCCCTGGGCGATCGGATAGACGTAGGAGAGCACCATGACGATCAGCAGTACCGGAATCAACGAACCGCCCATCGCCGCAAACATCCGGAACACCTCCTCATCCGACATCGTTTCGGAGATCTCCATCACACCGCCGCCGGCAAAAAAAGCGATCATAAAGATCAGCATCAAAACCGATCCGACAAGAAACCACCCCAGCCAGGCACCCAGCGCCTGGTTTTTGTAACGCAGCAGAAAATCGGCCGGCGGAATCATTTTGGCCTCTTCGACAAACGCGACGATATCATGCGACCGATAGAAATGACGGCCGACATAAATCTGCACCCCCTGCCCCACGACACCGAGCGCAACCATCGCCAACAGTCCCAGAAGAGGGATCATCGTCAGAAACTCCAACACGACAAATGCACTGATCGTCACGACCGCCAGCATCTTGTTCTGCAAAAAGAACTCCCATCCGAGCCGAATCGCATTCGTGACCGGATTGCTCCGTGCTTCGTCGATCAGTCGGTGCCCATCCGTTCGTTCATCCATATCGCTATCCTTACAGGAAATTTGCCTGCATTATGACGCCAAAATGCTTAATCGATTTTGACCGTCGGCAATCACCCCCGCAGCGTTAATTCTTTTTTCGCTACACTTTCGAACTTTATACTATTACTATATATAGGAATTCGATTGAAACTGATCATTGTCGAGTCACCGGCCAAAGCCAGAACCATCAAGAACTTTTTGGGCAAGGACTACGAAGTCATCGCCTCCAAGGGACACATCCGCGACCTGCCCAAAAGCCGCTTCGGCATCAAGGTTGACGAAGCGGCCCGCACCCTCACTCCCGAATACAGCGTCTCCAAAGAAAACGCACCCACCGTCAAGCAGATCCAGCAGCTGGCCAAAAAAGCCGACGAGATCTATATCGCGACCGATGAGGACCGCGAAGGGGAAGCGATCGGCTGGCATATCGCCCACGCCATCAAAAAAGACCCCGAAAGCCTGCCGCGCATCGTTTTTCACGAGATCACCAAAAGTGCCATACAGCACGCGCTCGAGACGGCGCGCAAGATCGACATGGACCGTGTCAACGCACAACAGACCCGCCGTCTGCTCGATCGCATCGTGGGCTACAAACTCTCGCCGCTGCTAAGCTCGAAGATTCAAAAAGGGCTCTCGGGCGGACGGGTCCAGTCCTCGACACTCAAGATCATCGTCGACCGCGAACGCGAGATCAAAGCCTTCAAGCCGCAGGAATACTGGACGATCGATACGGTGTTCGAGCCGCATATCGACGCGAACCTCATCCGCTACGAAGGCAAGAAACTCGACAAGCTCTCCATCAAGACCCAAGAGGAGGCCGAGGCGATCACCCGGCGCATCAAAGGCGAAGCCTTCACCGTCGCCTCCATCGAGACCAAGCAGCGCAAGACCTCGACGCCGCCGCCGTTCATGACCTCGACACTGCAGCAGACCGCCTCGAGCAAGCTCGGTTTCTCGCCCAAAAAAACGATGATGATCGCGCAGACGCTTTATGAAGGCGTCAAAACCCCCAAAGGGACCTCCGGTGTCATCACCTATATGCGTACCGACTCGCTCAACATGGCCAAAGAAGCCGTCGAAGCCGCCCGCGAAACGATTCTCGATACCTACGGTGACAAATACCTGCCCAAAACACCCAAAGCCTACGGCAAGAAAGCCAAAGGCGCGCAGGAGGCCCACGAAGCGATCCGGCCGACGATGCTGGACTTCACCCCGGAAACCGCCGCACAGTATCTCAAACCCGACGAGCTGAAGCTCTACCGTCTCATCTACACCCGTTTCCTCGCGTGCCAGATGACCGATGCCGTTTTCGAGCAGCAGTCGATCCTCTTCAGAAGCGACAGCGCCGAATACAAAGCGACTGGACGCAGGCTGATCTTTGACGGTTTTTACCGCGTCCTCGGCACTGACGACAAGGACAAACTGCTGCCGACACTTCAGGAGGGCCAGCCCATCGCCATCGAGAGCATCAAGCCGACGCAGCACTTCACCGAACCGCCTTCGCGCTATTCCGAGG
>JALWNV010000149.1 GCA_027083665.1 Helicobacteraceae bacterium | reverse complement strand
TGGCGGTCGGCGCGCAGGTCTTCGTCGCGGAAACGGTTCGCCATCTGGAAATAGCGGTCGAATCCGCCGACCATCAGCAGCTGCTTGAGCAGCTGCGGCGACTGGGGCAGGGCGTAAAATTCGCCCTCGTGCACCCGGCTGGGGACGAGGTAGTCGCGTGCGCCTTCGGGAGTCGACTTGGTGAGAATCGGGGTCTCAACTTCAAGGAAGCCCAGCTCGTCGAGGACGTTGCGTGTCGCCACGGAGGCCTTCGAGCGCAGTTTGAAGACTTCGTAGGCGTTGGCCGAGCGCAGGTCGAGGTAGCGGTATTTGAGCTTGGTCTCTTCGCCGACGCTCTCGTCGCCGATGACGAACGGCATCGGGGCGGAGCGGTTTTCGATGACGAGTTCGTCGACGACGACCTCGATCGCACCGGTTTTCAGACGCGGATTGGTCAATCCCTCGCCGCGCAGACGGACAGTCCCTTTGGCGAGGAGGACGAATTCGTCGCGCACTTCGTTGGCGATACGGTGTGCTTCGGCGTTATCCGCCGGGTCGCACACGAGCTGGATCAGACCGCTTTTGTCGCGCAGGTCGATAAAGACGATGCCGCCGTGATCGCGGTAGCTGTTCGCCCAGCCGGCGAGCTCGACGCGTTCGCCGACATTGGTTTCGTTCAGGTCGGTACAGTAGTGACTTCTCAAGTGTCAAGTCCTTATGTGATGGAAAAATTTCCGCGATTATAGCCAAAGCAGGGTTTGTCGGCGATAAAAGAGCCGTACTTACAGGTTGCATTTGTTAAAATAACCGCAAAAAGCAGCCGCTTGGACACGACTATCACCTACCGCACCCTTTGGAACTCGCTACGGACACAGCGCCGGGATTTCTGGCGTTCGAATCTTTACGGCATGGCTGCGACCGTGCTCTTTTTGCCCATTCCCGTGCTGATTCCCCTGCTTATCGATGAGGTTCTGCTGGAGCATCCCGGAAAACTGACCGCTTTCTTGCGGGCGTTTCACATGACACAGCCCTGGCAGATCGTTCTTTGCGTTTTGCTGACGGTCATCGCTTTGCGGGGCATCGTTTTTGCGCTCAACAACGCCAAAACATTTTATGCGCTGCGTCTTGTCCAAAAGAGCGCCTATACGCTGCGGCACCGCCTGTTGCATCACCTGGAACATATGCAAATGGCTGAGTTCGAGATGCTGAAATCCGGCGATGCCGTCTCGAGAACCATTCAGGATGTGGAAGCCGTCAGCGCGTTTCTGGGTGCCGTCGCGACGACGCTGGTCGCTTCGAGCCTGACATTTGCGGGCGTGCTCGCGGTGATGTTCTATATCAGCTGGCCTCTCGCGTTGACGGTCGTTTTGCTGAACCCCCTTTTTCTGGGCTTTTCGAGACTGATCGGCAAAAGGGCGTCTTCGCTGCGGCGGCGGCAGAGCGAAGCGTACGGTGCCTATCAGGATCTGATGACGGAAATATTGGAGCTTTTTATCCAGGTACGCGCGAGCAATCAGGAACACACTTTTTTCGGGCTGCTCAAAAACAGGGCCGCCGACATCAAAAAGGTGTCACAGGCATACGGCTATCAGTCTTCCGTAGCGCAGGCCTCATCGACCCTTCTGACCAATGCCGTGGTCGATATTTTCCGCGCGCTGGGCATTCTCGCCGTCGCTTACACTGATCTTACCATCGGAATGATGCTGGCATTTCTCTTCTATCTGTCGACCGTCACCCAGCCGGTGCAGCAGCTTATGGGACTCGTCATTTCGTATCAGTCCTCCAAACCGTCCCTCGACCGTCTGAACAGACTGCTTTCGATGCCCCTCGAACCGCACTATCCGCACGAGATCGATCCGTTCGCGCAACAAAAAAATACCTCGGTCGAGCTGAAAAATGTCTCGTTCGGGTACAAACACGGCGCCAAAACGCTGCGGGACATCTGTCTGAAAGCCGATGCCGGCGAAAAAGTCGCGATTGTCGGTGCGAGCGGTTCGGGAAAGTCGACGATCGCGCAGCTGCTGATCGGATTTTATACGCCGTCGAACGGAAGCATCCGCTATAACGGTATCCCGATAGAGAAGATCGGGCTGCCGGTCGTGCGCGAAAATGTGGCCCTGATGCTTCAGGAGTCGCTCTTTTTCAACGACACCATCCGCATGAACCTGACACTGGGCCGGAGTGTCTCGGACGAAGCGGTTTACGATGCACTGAAAGCGGCGCAGCTTGACGGGTATGTCCGCAGTCTCGGAAAAGGGCTCGAGACGCCGATCGGCAAGAACGGTATCCGTCTCTCAGGCGGCCAGCGGCAGCGGCTCGCCATCGCCCGTCTCATCCTCTCTGACCCCAAAGTCATTATTTTCGACGAAGCGACCTCGGCCCTCGATGATGAAACGGAACGCCGCCTGTACGCTTCGCTCGAAAACTTTCTCAAAGGGCGCACGACCGTCATCATCGCCCACCGCGATACGACCATCCGTCAGGCGGAGCGCATCTATGTCATTGAAGCGGGCAGGGTAAAGGCCGAAGGGACGTACGACGAGCTGCGGGCACAAGGGTTGACAATGAGGGATTTCGACCATTGACACCTTTATTTTATTCTGATATGGTTGAATTTATATCGGAATAAAGGGTATGGCATGTTGGACTATGGTATTAAATCGATTACGACACATCCGACGCCGAGCGGGACGATCCGTCCGAAGTGATTACGGAAAAAAGGTGGGAGAGCATCGAGGGATATCTGAATGAAAAAGGGTGATATCTATCTTGCCGATTTCGGAAACAGCAAAAAAAGGCCGGGGCTGATCTTTCAGACCGACAAACTCAATATGGCGGTCGAAGCCGGTGTATGCAATTCGCTCTGTTTTTTGCCCAAATCAGCGCTGACGGAAAAGCTCGGAAGTCTGAATCTGCAAGAGTGCACCGAGGTGGAGACGGTGCTGAAAAATCTTTTCGATATGCCGTCTTGACTATGTTTGCAAAATTTCGAAAATTCACACAACTCTCAATGGAAGAAAAACGCTCGTTCGTCGAGGCCTATGTCCTACTCGGTATCATGCGCGCCGCGATCCTGACCGTTTCGTTCAAAAGGCTGACGAAAAACCTGCAGCAGAGCACGGCGACCGCCAAGCCGGCGGAAGTGACGCCGCAGCAGCTTGCACAAGCGGTGAAGATCGGCAAAATGATCGAGACCGCCGCCGCGTATACCCCCTGGGAGAGTGCCTGCCTCGCGCAGTCACTGACGGCGCAGAGGATGCTGAAGCGGCGCGGTATACCGGGAATGTTCTGTCTCGGAGCATCAAAGGACGACAAAGATGCGGGAAAAATGAAAGCACATGCGTGGTCACAGTGCGGCGGTACGATTGTCACCGGCGAAGCAGGGCACGAGGCTTTTACGGTTTTGTCGGTATTTCGGTGGACTGCACCTTCCGGACATACACTCCGATAAAGCCTCCGATTCCATGCCATACACTGTTTCCATCTCGGAACCGACAGCTTCAGCGTCGCTAAACGATCAACATCTCCGGATAGAGAATTTTTCGCGGAGTACTGTTATAATCTTGCTTAAAAAACGGGAAAGAGAATGCAGAAAACGGTATTGGCGGGTTTGGCCGTTGTTTTGGCGGGTGCGGTCGTTTACTTCGTGACATCGGATGTCCGCGTCGATGAGGTCCCGTCTGTCGTACACAGCAACAAAAGGAAAGAGCCGTCTGCAGATGTTATCCTGACGGAACATCCGAAAGAAACGATCGAATACCTATCCGACACGCCGTCTGCAACATACCTTGGCGGGCTCGAAAACCTCAGCTGTCTCGTGGGGATGAAGCTGAGACTGAAGGCACGGTTTTCGTATGAAACAGGCAGTTCGGGTGCACGGATCGTGTACTATCGCGACGGAAGCAGGCTCGACGGTGAGGTGTTCGACTGTGACGGGACGGGGTACTACAAGGTATCGGCGAAACTGTTTGAAAACGGGAATGTTCTGGCGGCTTCTCCCGAGTTTGACGTGACGGTGGAGGGCCTGCCTGCGGAGCTCGAAGGACTGCAAGAAAGCGACCATGTGCATTTCTGAATGTCACATTTTGAATTTTTTCAAACATTTTTTTTACTTTTTGCATTGATGATGACAATTCCCTAACATTCTCTTGCTATAATTTGTCTGTATTCAAATTATTACCGGTTTGGTATCAGAAACGCCAAACCCGCTGCAAAGGCGGGTCCGGAAACAACGGAGTGTTTCATAACTGCCCGCGTAATAGAAACTTGCTGAAGAAACGCCAAACCCGTTGCGAAACGGGGACGGAAAGCCACGGGTCTCTTGCAGACAGCCGGGTCGCCTCATAGTTATTCCTTGTACTTTAATCGAAATGGAGAGTAACCATGACACGTAATCTGACACTCAGTCTGGCCGTAGCGGCATTGTTGACGGCAGGAAACGCTTTTGCTTTCGGTTCGTCATGCGGTTTGCAAAACTTCCACAAATCGCACAAAACGCATAAAGA
>JALWNV010000148.1 GCA_027083665.1 Helicobacteraceae bacterium | reverse complement strand
GTTTTCGGGCCGTTGCAGCCGCTATCGCCCCGGGGTTCCGATAGCCGGGAGGGTTTCAAGCTCCCGGACATGCGAAGGAGTGCGGTTGTGCTCTTTCTCCTGCGTTTCAAGATAGAATGACCATTTGTCCACATATTTTTGCAAGGTGCCGTCCGTATCGCCTTTTTGAAGGTGGTCGCGTTTGACGGTATCGCCTGACGTTTCCGGCGTCGGCGAATCGGTATCGGCAGCTGTCCTTCCGGCGGTTGCCGGTTCCCACTCCTCTGTGACCCACTGATCATAGTGCCGCTGCATATAGCCTTTTTTTTGCTTATCGTTTCCATCGGGCGAGATGCTCTCGAGAGCCGTATTGGACGATGGGGGTGCTGTTTCGTTTCCGGCGCAGGCCGTCAAAAACTGAACGGCAATATATAGTATAGGTATTATGAGGCGGCGCATGGCACTCCTTTTTAAAAATTGAATTATAGCGATTAATCCGTAAATATCGCGGACGAAGCTTATCCGGATAAGTATATGTGATATCACAATGATATCAAGCCCGAGAAACAGGTGCTTCCGGCCCCTCTTCGGAGCATATAATTTACAGATATATTTAAGATTCGTGTGTTAAAATTGGCTCGACGAAACTTACACATAGGTCAAGCTTAACTTGAAGGAGAATGAATGAAGTTAATTAAGATGAGCCTTGCAGCGGCGCTGCTGATGGGTGCGAGCGCATTTGCGATCGATAATACGAAAGTGAGCGGTGACGCGAAGCTTTATTACGGTACGGATGACGCGAACGATAACGATCTGTTCGGCAAAGGCGGCGCATACGGGCAGGCGGCTCTCGGCCTCGGGCTGACGACAGACCTGCTTAAAGGCGTTTCTGCCGGCGCGCATATGACGGCCCTCAGCACGCTCGGTCTTCAGGGCCAGCTGGTCGCCAATGTCTGGGAAGGGACAAACGTTGTCGATGATTTCTGGTGGTTTGACGAAGCGTGGATGGCCGCGACGGTCGGAAAGACAACGGCAAAAGTCGGCCGCATGGCTCTCGATACTCCGCTGGTTTTCACAGAGACATGGTCGATCGCGAAAAACACGTTCGAAGCGGCGGTTTTCCTGAATCAGGATCTTCCGGATACGACATTGGTCGCGGCCTATGTCGGCGGATCGAACGGTAAAAGCATCCTCGGGACGAACGCTCCGGCTATCGGCGCGGCCAACGTTGTCGGTGCCGTCAACGCGAACGGTACGACCAACTTCGGCCAGTTCTACAACGGTGCGTATGCCTTCGGTGTCGTTAACAACTCGTGGAAGCCGCTGACGCTCCAGGGCTGGTACTATGACGCGACACATGTCGTTCAGGCTTACTGGCTTGAAGCGGATCTGAACATGGAAGGTATCGTCTTCGGTGCGCAGTACACCGGCCAGGAAGTTCAGGACGCGACTGTTCCGAATGCGGATTCTCAGGACGCTTACGCGGTCAAACTCGGTTACGAGACGGATATGTTCGCCGTTTCCGGTGCTTATTCCGCAACGGGTGACAAAGGTCCGATCAACGTCGGTGCAAACCTGATTGCCGGCGGCCAGTCGAAAATGTACACGGAAGCATGGTGGAACTACGGATATATTTCCCAGATCGATACGACATCGTTCAACGTCACTGCGTCTGTCAACCTTTCCGGTTTCGGTATCGCGGCGTATTATACATCCGCCGATCAGTCTAACGACAAAGGTGACAACGACCTGACAGAGCTGACTTTGAGCGTCGACAAATCGTTCGGACCGCTTGATACCTCTTTGGTGTATATCAATACAAAAGCCGAAGATCAGAACAACGGCGATGCTTACAACGCTGTTCAGGCTTACCTGACACTCAACTTCTAAGAAGTTTTCTCTTCTCCGCCTCCGGGCGGAATCCTTTCTTTTCCTCTTTTTACTTTTCACTAAGCTAGTATCAAAGCTTAATATATTCCTATGCATATTCTGATATAATCATCTCAATATGGCAGAATTGGTATAGAGCGAAAGAGTATATCGGTATATTAAAAGTTTATTTGGCACTTATTACGGCATTGATTATGGGTGATAGGAGCGGGACAGTGAAACTGTTTCTTCAAGGCGAAAGTGGAATGATGTTTTGGATCGGTGTCTTGTCCCTGTTCACTCTTGTCGCTATTTTTATTCTGCTTGCAAAATATACGCATAAAAAGATTGATGTATTAAAGGATATTTCATGACAATTGAAGCAATAGCGCTGGCGTCTGCACTGCTGTTTGCCTTAAGCGGTTTTGTATATGTCGCGTATGATCTGATGCATGAACGGTAAATGAGACTTCGCGCGTGTCATAATTCTCAAATGATAAGAGAACGTATTGAAGTACTGCAATCATGCCAATCGGTTCGTTTCGCCTATTTGTTTGGCTCCCGTGCAAAAGGGGAAGATGTTGCTGGCAGTGATGTCAACGTTGCCGTCTATTTCCAAAATCGAAGCCTGCAGTACTCGAAGATATCCGACGTTATGTCGCCTACCTCAAAACATACCTTTGAAATAAACCGATAGCATGAAGCTTTTTTTACGCAAGACAGGCTATATCTTTTTGATGCTGCTCTTGATCTCGGCAATCTCGTTCGCCGCTATTCATGCCGCACCCAACAGCTTCCTCAGTGCCGGCGAACTTAACCCGAACATGAACGCGGAAGCGATCGGAAAACTCAAAGCGGTTTACGGACTCGACAAACCGCTGCTGCAACAGTATTTGGACTGGGTTGCCAATATGGCGCATCTTCGTTTCGGTATCTCTTTTGTGACGGGACAGGATGTTTCGGCCGAAATCATGAAGCGGCTTCCGATCACACTTGCGATCAATATCATATCGATGTTTTTCGTCTTTACTCTTTCGCTTTATCTCGGTATGAAGGCGGCAATGCGTTTTCAAAAACGGACCGACCATTTGATCCGGCAATTTTCGCTCGTTTCGTTTGCGATGCCGTCGTTTTATCTGGCACTGTTGCTGATGTTGCTCTTTTCGGTTAAACTGGACTGGCTGCCGATCACGGGGGTGCACTCCGTCGGTGTGCCGCAGGAGGGAGCCGCCTATTATCTGGACATGGCATGGCATCTTGTATTGCCGATTTTCGTCATGACTTTCGTTTCGCTGGGGTCGATGATCGTCTATGTGCGTTCTTTGACACTGGAAATTCTCAAAAGCGACTATATTTTTTTCGCACGTTCACGCGGACTCGACGACCGGCATATTCTGCGCCGGTATATTCTTCCGAATCTGATGCCGCCGGTCGTCACACTGCTGGGACTTTCACTGCCGGGTCTTATCGGCGGGAGCGTTATCCTTGAACAGATCTTCGGGATCGAAGGAATGGGTCAGCTGTTTTATCTCAGCGCACTCAGCCGCGATTATCCTGTCATTATGGGAATCTTGATGATAACGGCTTTTTTGACACTGATAGGAAATATGCTGGCGGACCTGATACTTTTGAAGCTGAATCCATATGTTAAATGATGGAGGGTTGAGGATGGAGGATGTACGCCGAAGGCGCGGTTAAGGATGACGTGTCATCCTCTGCTTCCGACTTGCGACTTATTAATCTCCGAAAAGCGCTTCGAGCGATGAGAGGTCCTCTTTTTTCTCTTCGACGGTACCCGGACCCTCATCCGCACTGCCGCCGTGTTCTACCAGCTCGATGGTGTAGCCTGTGAGCATGGAGGCGAGCCGGATGTTGATGCCGCTCTTTCCGATAGCTTTGCTTTTCTGATCGCTCGGAAGCGTCACGACCGCTTTGGCTTCGCCCTCTTCGTCACCGGGAGTGCCTTCGACGGTGACGGCACTGATGATCGCCGGACTCATGGCGCGGGCGATAAAGAGTTCCGGGACGGTTGTGTACTCGATACAGTCGATATTTTCGCCGAGCAGCTCGTCGCTGACGGCATTGATCCGCACCCCTTTGACACCGACGGTCGCGCCGACGGGATCAACCTGAGGATGGGTGGAGAGCAGGGCGATCTTGGCACGTTCGCCGGGGATACGGGCCGCTTTTTCGACGATAACGAGGCCGTCGTTAATTTCGGGAACTTCAAGCCGCAGCAGCTCTTCAAGAAATTTCGGCGACGTACGCGAGAGTTCGATGGAGATACCGTTGACCTTGTCGATATTGACACGGCGTACGACTGCACGGACGACATCGCCGACACGGAATTTTTCCCCTTTGATCCGGCTTTTCATCGGCAGCACGGCACGGACTTCATCCATCTCGATATAGGTGTTCTGCTTTTCATCGACACGGGTAACCCGGCCGGAGACGATCGTGCCGACTTTCTCTTTGTATTTGTTGTAGAGATCGTTTTCGACCAGACGCTGGATGTGAAACTCGATCTCGCGGTAGAGTGTCGCCGCGGCGGTACGGCCGTGGGATTCGATGTCGTGTTCGATCTGAAACTCGTCTCCGACTTCAACGTCGGGGTCGACTTCGTCCCGGGCGCGGCTGAGACCGATATAGGCC
>JALWNV010000147.1 GCA_027083665.1 Helicobacteraceae bacterium | reverse complement strand
TGACCAACGCGACGATGAAACTGATCGGCACCCGTATGGGCGACGAAACCCGCCTCGTCGTGATGGGCGACCCGCACCAGATCGACCACCCGTTCCTTTCAAAACGGCGAAACGCCCTCGTGACGCTGCTCAACAAGGCCCAGCACAGCGACTTCCTCGCCGGTATTCAGCTGCGGCACACGATCCGCAGCGAAGTGGCGAACTGGTTCGATAAAAATCTGTAGGGTGTTTAAATGACGCTCTTGAGCATTCGGGCATACGCCGGCGGGATTTCGAAGGTTCTGCCCTCGAGAAAAGATGCCGCGAGCGTATCGATCCACGCCCGGGAAGTACGGACCCCCTCGACGGACAGAAAATACTTCCCCGCTTTTTCGAACAGTTCGTACCGCTGTACCGTCACGTCGATAGGCGCCTGCTCGCCTTCGAGCATCACCTCCGCCTCGATACGTTTGCGTTTCGAATCCACCGTCAGCTTCAACATCTCTCCGTACTCCCCGATTTTGGCATTGACCAATGCCCGGAAGGCTTTCGACAATGCGGCATCTTTGAGTTTGTTCAGCATTTTACACCGTTCCGGCGGGCTTCACAGCATGCTTCGGATACCGATCGCGTACCAGAGGATGACGAGATTGAGAAAGAATATCCCCAGCGAGCTGCCGCGCGAAAGCACGTTCTGAAACCGGGTACGGCTGCCCTGATGCGTACGAAAGGCGATAAAAAGATGAATACCCGTCAAAAAAGTCAGCAACGCGACGAGATACACCTTCGTGTGCATCATATGCGACAGCTCCGAGTCGTTGGCATATTTGAAGACCTCGCCGAAACCGTGGTGGATATACAGCGTCGTCCCCGTCACCCAGAGCGACACCAGCCAGAAAGTTTCGAAGTAGCCGTAGATGGGTCCGAGATGCTCGTAGGTCTGTTTCTGCGCCTGCTTGTCGCGCAGCAAAATGCCCAGTGCGAAGAGCAGAAGCGAGCCGCCGATCCACGCCGTGGCGGAAAGAATATGAATATAAAGTACGAAATGCATACGTGATTGTAGGAAAAATTACGGGAAAAACGGATGACCTGCATCAAGTGCCGGGAAAACGCCCCCGGCAGGGCAAATATCAGATCGGCAGGACGCGGATCTTTTGCGAAAGTTTCTCTTTGAGCGCCGCCTCGATCGCATAGAGCGTTCCGGTACTGGAGCTGGCACAACCGGAGCACGCGCCGAGATATCGGATATAGACATCAATATGCTCGTCGCCGTCTTTGACGTCGATCACCTCCATGTTACCGCCGTCCATGACGAGAAACTGGCGGATATTTTCATCCACGACCGCATCGATCGCCTTGATCTTCTGTACAAGTGTCATTCCTTCGAACTCACCGCTTTCGCCGGCCTCCGCCGCCGCTTTCATCTTCTCTTCGTCCATCTCGCGGCGGACATCGGCGAGAATGTCGACAAGATAGTACTCGCGCTCTTCGTGGCCGCCGGGCTTGATACAGCTTTTGCAAAAACCGCCGGCTTTCGTATAGTCCGTGATCTGCTCAATCGTCGTCAGGTCGTTGAGCTTGATCACCTCGCGCAAGGTTCCGAGGCTCACACGGGCGCATTCGCAGACGATGATCTCATCTTCGAAGCTCTCCGCCTCCACACCGAGATAGAGCCCGGCCGCTTTTTTGATAACGTCGTACGCCATGACCGAGCAGTGCATCTTCTGCGGCGGAACGGCCGGTGTATCCGGATCGTCACGCAGCGCTTTTTCCACGTCGATATTGGTGATCTTGACCGCTTCCTGGACCGTTTTCCCGATACAAAGCTCCGTCATCATGTCCGAACTCGCGATCGCCGTACCGCAGCCGAAACTCTTGAATTTCGCGTTGACGATCACGTCCGTCTCCGGGTCGACTTCCCAGTACAGGCGTACCGCGTCCCCGCAGCTCTCCGCCCCGAAATCGGCCACGATCAGCTTGTTGCCGTGTGCCGCCGCCTCTTCTTCCGTAATCTCCCCCTGATGCTGGGGGTTGTTCATCAGTGTCGTCACCTTGTTGGAGTATTCATCCCACAAAGAGCCGCCTAACAGGTCGCCTTTTGCCATATTTTATCCTTTGAATTTATATTTTATTTTGTCAAGCGCAGGAGAAACCTTCCGCTATGCCGAACAACCTATCACTGTCAGTGCAGTTCGCACTCCCGGACTTCACCGCCGGGAGTCGGTTTGACCTTGGCGTACGAACTCGAAATGGAGCGCAGACGCTCGACCGCTTTTTTGAAGTGATCGATCACGTAGTCGACCTCTTCGTCGGTTGTGAAACGGCTGAGACTGAGCCGGATACCCGTATGCGCCAATTCATTGTCCGCACCGATGGCGAGCATGACCGTATTGGCCTCGAGGTCTTCGCTCGCGCAGGCCGAACCGGTCGATGCGCCGATGGCGGCGTTGTTGAGATCCCAGAGCATCCCTTCGCCCTCGACACCGCGTACGGAGATGAGAATCGTATTGGGCGTGCGGTTGTCCCGGTCGCCGACGGTGAACGTGTCGGGAATCAGTTCCAGCAGCGCGTCTTCGAGGCGGTCGCGCTTTTCGCGAATCTTGCGCCTCGTCTCCTCGAGGTTTTCCGTCGCCAGTTCGATCGCCTTGCCCATGCCGACGATATAAGGAACGTTAAGCGTCCCCGAACGGCGTCCGCCCATATGCTCGCCGCCGTGAAGCAGCGGCGAGAGCGGCTGGGAGTTTTTGATATACAGCGCCCCGACCCCTTTGGGACCGTGGAATTTATGCGCGCTCATCGAAAGGAAGTCGACATGGACTTTCTGCAGGTCGACGGGAATCTTGCCCACGGCCTGAACCGCGTCGGAGTGGAAAAGAACGCCTTTCTCCCTGCAGATCTCGCCGATCTCTTCGATCGGGAAAATCATCCCCGTCTCGTTGTTCGCCCACATCACCGAGACCAGTGCCGTCTTGTCGGTAATAAAGCTTTTGACCGTGTGCGCCTCGACGACCCCCTGCTCGTTGACCGGAAGATACGTGACCTTGACCCCCTGCTCTTCGAGGAACTTGCAGGTCGAAAGCACCGAAGGGTGCTCGACTTCGGTCGTGATGATGTGATCCTTGTCGCCGCCCAGGATATGGTCGACCCAGACCGACTGCAGTACCCAGTTATTCGATTCGGTCGCGCACGACGTGAAAATGATATCGTCTTCATCCGCGGCGTTGACGGCTTTGTAGACCTGATCGATCGCTTTGGCGATGGCGGGGTGCGACGCCGTCCCGAATTTATGGAGCGAATTCGGATTGCCGTACACTTCGCTGAAAAACGGCAGCATCGCCTCGACGACCTGCGGATCCGTCATTGTCGTCGCGTTATTGTCCATATATACTTGCATCTAAATCCCTGTCATAATTGAGGTTGAATATGACCGTTAATGATAACGGTTTTAAAAAAGACAAATTTTGTCCTCTTTTGATTTGCGAGATAATAGAGCATCTGGCGTTAGAACTTCCTTAATGAATCTTTCCACTTAAATCCGTTTAAGGATAGATACTAAGAGTGCTGTTAATGATTTTTGGATATTATTGCCGAAATTTTTCTCCGTCCGTTTTCCATAATAATATAGTATAGATTATCAATGGAAGCGTACGTATGAAGTCACAATAAAAAGGTTCTACACGGTCATGGAAATTTCAACCAACAAAATCAACAGTGCAAACGCTGAAGTCAGCGCAACGATCACCAAAGACGATCTCGACGCCAAAGTCGAAAAGCTCGCCAAAGAGCTCAGCAAGCAGGTCAACATTCCCGGCTTCCGCAAAGGCAAGGTCCCCGTCAGCGCCGTCAAAAAGCAGTACGGCGATCGTCTCGTCCAGGATGCCGAGGGCGAAGCGCTCCGCGAAGCCCTCAACAAAGGGCTCGATGAGATGGGCATCTCCGGCGACAGTATGATCGGCGAACCGCAAATCAGTACGTTCGATAAAAAAGACGACGGAAGCATCGAAGTCGTCGTCAAAGTCGCGATGCGCCCCGCAATCGATCTCGGCGACTATCAAGCGCTTGCCAAACCGTTCAAAAAGCCGAAGATCACGGCAAAAGCGATCACCGAACGCATTCAGCAGATCGCCAAAGCCCAGGCCCCGCTGGTCGATGTCGAAGAGGACCGCGGCCTTGAAAACGGCGATACGGCGGTCATCGATTTCGAAGGCTTCATCGACGGCGAACCGTTCGAAGGCGGCAAAGCGGAGGAGTTCGCGCTCGAGATCGGAAGCGGCCAGTTCATTCCGGGCTGCGAAGACGCCCTCATCGGCATGAAAAAAGGCGAAGAGAAGACGATCGACGTCACCTTCCCTGAGGACTACGGCAGCGAAGCGCTGGCAGGCAAAGCGGCGCAGTTCAAGGTGAAGCTGCACAAGATCCAGACCAAAGAGAAGGTCCGTATGGACGCGGCACTGGCGAAAAAACTGCTGCCGAACGAAGAGAATCCGACGATGGAGATGCTCAAAGATCAGGTCAACGCGCAGCTGG
>JALWNV010000146.1:1084-4522 GCA_027083665.1 Helicobacteraceae bacterium | reverse complement strand
CGGTAAGACAGCTCAAACGTCACCTGCCCCGCTCCTTTGACGAGCGGAACTTTCAATGTCCTGCTGCCGCGCGCAGGAACGGAAACATTTTCTGTCACCGTTTTTGCCAGATGCGGAATCGTCGGCTTTCCGCGTTTGTCCTTGTAGCGCTGCGTCATCGAAAACCGTTTTGTTTCAACGACTTTCGAACCGCTCCGATAGATGACATCGAGAATCAGTTCCCTCGCCCCGAAACCTGTCGGAATGTTATGCGGGTTGTCGTTTTTTATCTTCACCGCTATTGCGCCGTCTTTTTTCGACGCATCCAGAGAAAGAGCACCTTCCCACATCCAATCCGTATGCGCCCCGGCAAAAGCATGTTCACGGATTATCCGTTTTTTCGGCTTGCCGCGATCGATCGGCAAATGACTTGCAACACCTTCCTTTTTCGGACTCATATGACAATCCGCGCACTGTTTTTTCGTTCGTTTGTACTCTTTTTCAGTGTTGGCGAAATTAACGCCGTGAACGGAATAGTCACTGCCGTGACACACCAGGCACAACTGATTGGGATCCTTATCGAAAAAATCACGGTACTGCGTCTTGTGATACGGTGACTTCGCATCCTTGTACGGCCCGCTCATTACGCCGACAGGATTCCACCTGATACGATGCACGCCGCGCTTTTCCGGCGGCAGTCTCCGGTCAATGCTGTCTACACTGTGGCAAACGAGGCAATTTACCCCTTCGCTCAACGCACTGTCTTCGACCGCTTTGTTCACTTCGCTGTTGTTATCCAGCTTCATCAAAACATCGATGTCATAATTGATATCGGTCGAGGTCACGGCGATGCGCGGGTTATGGCAGACTGCGCATTGAACCTTGACGGCATTGAGCGCCTTGTGCGTCTTGCGGCTGACATATTTCATGGACGCACGCAGGTATTCGTCTTTGTTGAAATGCGACCGGGCGTGATAGAAACCGCTCCATTCATCGACTCTGTCGATATGACAGGGTTTGCATTTTGCAGAGTCGTGATATTTGTCACTGAGCTTCGGTGCCGCCTCCGATGCCGCCAAAGCCGCTATCGGCACAAACAGCCAAAGGACATATCGTTTCATCCGGATTTTCTCCTCCCCTGAAATAAAGCAAGAAAACATATATACAACTACTCAATACACCGGCGGGCCCCGGCGTCCTTCGGAACCGGTTCCCTCGCTACCTCTGCCGGTCGAGCCAGACCATCAGCCCTTTTTGGGCATGCAGACGGTTTTCGGCCTCGTCGAACACGACACTCTGCGGCCCTTCGAGCACCGATTCGCTCACTTCCTGTCCGCGGTAGGCGGGCAGACAGTGCAGGAAGATCGCGTCTTCGGCCGCCAGTGCCATTTTGGCATCGTCGACGATATAGCCCTGAAAGGCCCGGATACGTTCTTCTTTTTCACCTTCCTGCCCCATCGACGCCCAGGTATCGGTCGTGACGACCGTCGCACCCGCGATGGCGGCTTCGGGATCGTTGCCGATACGGATCACCGCCCCGCTCTCTTCGGCGATCGCCTCCGCCTGCGCGACGACAGCGGCATCGGGCCCGTAGCCTTTCGGGGTCGCGACACGCAGCTCGAACCCGAGCTTGGCCGCCAGCAGCAGCCATGAATGCGTCATGTTGTTGCCGTCACCCACGTAAGCCACGACCGGATTTTCCGCATGCCCGTGTTCGATCATCGTCATATAGTCCGCCAGCAGCTGCACCGGATGGAAACTGTCGGTCAGTCCGTTGATCACCGGAACGTCCGAATATTCGGCGAACTCTTCGAGCATCCCCTGAGCGAAGGTCCGGATCATCACCATATCGCACATCGAGGAAATCACCCGTGCCGTATCTTTGACCGGCTCACCGCGGCCGAGATGGATATCGCGGCTGGAGAGGAACAACCCCTGCCCGCCGAGCTGGTAAATCCCGGTCTCGAAACTGACCCGCGTGCGCGTCGAGCTCTTTTCGAAGATCATCGCCAGCGTTTTTTTGGGCATGTACTCTTTATGGATACCCTTTTTCAGATCGGCCTTGATCCGCAGCCCAAGGTCGATGATCTCGAGGATCTCCTCTTTGCTGTAGTCTTTGAGTGTGAGAAAATGTCGCATGGCTTCGTCCATGATGTAACGGGGAATCCCGGATTTTGAAAGCGGATATTATAGCAGATTATTCGTTAGAGGTTTGTCGTCAGGCCTTTAACCCAACGACCGATCATCGCTACAACTGTTCCGCCACCTCTTTGGCATGGTAGCTGATAATGATATCCGCCCCCGCCCGCTTGAAGCCGAGCATCGTCTCCATCATCACGCGCTCGTAATCGATCAGTCCCGCGGCGCCCGCATGTTTGAGCATGGCGTATTCGCCGCTGACATTGTAGACCGCCAGCGGCAGCGATGTCGCTTCGCGGATATCACGGACGATATCGAGATAGGCCAGCGCGGGCTTGACCATCAGGATGTCCGCCCCCTGCATCTCGTCGGCGACGCTTTCGGCGATCGCCTCGCGACGGTTGGCCGGGTCCATCTGGTAGGTGCTGCGGTCGCCGAACGACGGCGTGGACTCCGCGACGTCCCGAAACGGCCCGTAGTAACCGCTGGCGAATTTCGTGGAGTAGCTCATGATCGGCAGGTTTTCGTATCCGCCGCCGTCGAGCGCGTGACGCAGTGTCTCGATGATCCCGTCCATCATGCCCGACGGCGCAATCATGTCCGCTCCCGCCTCGGCATGCACGATCGCCTGTCTGCCCGAGATCTCGAGCGTCGCATCGTTGTCCACCGTTTCATGCACATGGTCGATGATGCCGCAGTGGCCGTGATCGGTGTATTCGCAAAAACAGAGGTCTGTCACGACAAACATATCGGGATGGGCCCGTTTGATCGCACGGACGGCGGAAGCGATGATGCCGTGTTCGTCGAGCGCATCGGACCCGACGGAATCCTTGACGTCGGGGATACCGAACAGAATGATCGAATAGATCCCCAGCGCCTTGAGCGTCTCGCACTCTCTAATCGCCTCGTCGATGCTCATCTGATACACTCCCGGCATGGAGGAGACTTCCGTTTTGATGCCCTCGCCGCCGCGCACAAACAGCGGGTAGATAAAATCGTCGACACTGACACGGTTTTCGCGTACCAGCGCACGCAGATGGGGGTTGAGCCGGTTGCGGCGGAATCGTTGGAACATTTTTTGCCTTTGGGTGAGTTTCGGGTGAGTGAGGGGTTCGCTTCGCTCTTACGGGTGAGTGGCGGGGATTTCAATTTCCCGCAGCTAACCCATAGCTAACCCTACAATCGCTATAATCGCAATTATACAATTCCATCGTTAAAGAATCGTGTTGCTGAAAAATATCAAGATTTCCGACATTGCCAAGCTGCCGTCGCGTTTCGGCGATTTCAGGGTACAGGCCTTCAAACAGGGCTACAAAGAAC
>JALWNV010000146.1:0-1074 GCA_027083665.1 Helicobacteraceae bacterium | reverse complement strand
GTGCGTGTACACTCCGAATGCCTGACCGGCGATGCGCTGGGCAGTCTCAAATGCGACTGCGGTGACCAGCTCGCCTTTGCGCTTGACACCATCGAGGAACACGGCGGCATGGTCATCTACCTGCGACAGGAAGGCCGCAATATCGGCCTGCTCAACAAGATCAACGCCTACGCGCTGCAGGACAAGGGGCTCAACACCGTCGAAGCGAACCATCAGCTCGGTTTCGCCGCCGACGAACGCACCTACGAGATGGTGCAGTTCATCCTGAACCATTACGGTATCCGCAAAATCCGTCTGCTGACGAACAACCCCGACAAGATCAGTGCACTCGAAGGGGTGAAGATCGTCGAGCGGCTTCCGATCGTCATCGAGCCCAACGCCCACAACGAACAGTACCTCCGGGTCAAAAAAGACGAAATGGGGCACCTGCTGTGAGCGCTTCGCTGCAGTCGAAACTCGAGGCACTCTCACTCGAAGAACCCGAAGCGCTGCTTTGCCGTCTCGAGCGCTACCGTGAGCTGCTGTTACAGTGGAACCGCGTTCACAATCTGACAGGCTATACCGACAAGTCGACCCTCGAGCATTATCTTTTCGATTCGCTCTATCCCGTCAGCTTCCTTCCGCCGGTCGAAACCGCAATGGATATCGGCACCGGGGCGGGGTTTCCCGGACTGATCCTCGCCATGGCACAGCCGCAGACGGCATGGACGCTGGTCGAGCCGCTGCGCAAACGCGCGGCGTTCCTGCAGTTCGTCAAAGCCGATCTGAAACTGGCAAATGTCACTGTCGAAAACTGCCGCATCGAAGCCCTCGAGCCCCGAATTTTCGACCTCGTCACCTCCCGGGCCGTTACCGACACCCGGATGCTGCTGAAACTGAGCGAACCCTTCCGGGATGCACACACCATGGCGCTGTTTTTCAAAGGCGAGCGCGTCTACGATGAACGGCCCGACGACCTGCCAAGCCGCGTCATCGAAACAGCTGACCGCCATTACCTGCTTATCAACCCGCCAAAGGAGACTTTATGATCAAATGGCTGCTCGTCATCGGCGTGATCGCCGCCGTCTATTATTT
>JALWNV010000145.1 GCA_027083665.1 Helicobacteraceae bacterium | reverse complement strand
AAACAGACCGACTTCAAGAAATGTGCGGTCAAGATATATAAAGCCTAAGTGAAAGGAAGTACCGTTTTGAGCAGTCATTCAAAAAAGAAAGCCCCGGTCAGCGATAGAAGGAAGTTTATCCTGAATATGGCGCGGGGTGCCGGATATGCGGCGATAGGGGGACTGATCTGGACCGCCTACCTCGACGACGCGAAAGCGGCGCCGCTGATCCTGCGCCCTCCGGGAGCGATCGGTGAAAACGACTTTTTGAAGACCTGTATCAAGTGCGGTATGTGTGTGGAGGCCTGTCCGTACGAGACATTGGCACTGGCGAAGCCGGGTGACCACCGCCCGATCGGGACACCGTTTTTTATTCCCAGGGAGACCCCGTGCTATATGTGCGAGGATATTCCCTGTGTACCGGTATGTCCAAGCGGTGCGCTCGACGAGGCCAGTGTAAGCAAAGACGGGCATCTCGATATCAACCTGGCGAGAATGGGTCTCGCCGTGATCGACGAAAACAGCTGTATCGCGTTTTGGGGGATCCAGTGTGATGCGTGCTACCGTGCGTGTCCCATCCTCGGAGAGGCGATCACGATCGAGTATACGAAAAACGAACGGACCGGGAAACATGCCTTTTTGAAGCCGGTGGTACATGCGGATGCGTGTACGGGATGCGGCATGTGCGAACAGGCCTGCGTCACGGAAAAACCGGCGATTTTCATTCTGCCGCGCGAAGTGGCGATGGGCAAAGCCGGAGCGCATTACATCAAAGGCTGGGACAAGAAGGACGAGGCGCGGCTGAAAGACGCCCACGCCATCCATACCCAGACGGAAGTCAGCAAACGCAAGGCGGTTGACAAGCTCAACCGCGGACTGGAAGGACTGCTCGATGAATAAGCTCTGGAGCCATTATCGCTATCTTGTCCTGCGACGAATCGTGCAGGTGGGCATACTGGTGCTTTTTTTCGGGGCGAACGCTTACGGATGGAAGATCCTGACCGGTAATCTCAGCACTTCGCTCTTTCTCGGAGTGATTCCGATGAGCGATCCGTATGCGCTGCTGCAGATGCTCGCGGCGGGGGCTGTCGTGGCGACCGACCTGCTGATCGGTGCGGCGGTGGCGACGGCATTTTACTTTGTCATCGGCGGACGGGCGTTTTGCTCGTGGGTGTGTCCGGTCAATATGATAACGGATGCGGCGAACGGCCTTCGCCGCGCCTTCGACATCGACCGGGCGCAGCTTCAGAAGCAGCCTATCGGCAGAAATATGCGCTACTGGGTCCTGGGACTCAGCCTGATCGTTTCGGCAGTGGCGGGGATCGCCGCGTTCGAATTTATCTCACCGATTTCGATGCTGCACCGCGGCATCGTTTTCGGCATGGGATTCGGCTGGACGGCGATCGCCATGATCTTTTTGTTCGATCTGTTCGTACTCAAAAACGGCTGGTGCGGTCATGTCTGCCCGCTGGGCGGATTTTATTCGCTGCTGGGAAAATTCAGTTTGATTAGAGTGCATCACATCGAGGAGAACTGTACGCTGTGTATGAAATGCAAGACGGTTTGTCCCGAAAAACAGGTGCTTCACATGATCGGCAAGGAGTCGCTGCCCGTTCTGTCGGGCGAGTGTACGAATTGCGCGAGATGTATCGAAGTGTGTGATGATGATGCGTTGAGATTCTCGATAAGAGAAATGATAAAAAATAAAAAAACGGGAGAGTAACATGAAAGTTTTAATGAAAGTTACATTGGGGCTGGCTGCTGCGGCCCTGCTGGGGGCAGGTTGTGCCACGGCAAAGACGGAAACCGCCGCAAAAGGCGATGCCGGTGCCGTCAAACCGTCCGTGACCGAGGCGGATCTCGGTTACCGCGGTACGACGGACCTGCTCAAAGAAGATGTTGTTCCGCCGGCGGTACATTACCACTCCGCACCTCCGGGTACATCGAAAAAATTCGAGCGTGCCTATCAGGATGCGCCGCCGATGATTCCGCACTCGGTGGAAGGACTGCTGCCGATTACGAAAAACAACAACGCGTGTCTGGGATGCCATATGCCGGACGTCGCTTCGGCGATGGGCGCGACGCCGATTCCGGTTTCGCATTTCACGAGTTTCAGACCTTCGACGGCAGTCAAGGGTGATCAGATTCTCAAAAACGGAAAAGTGATCGAGAATACGTCCTCGGAGAAACTGGCGAACGTCTCCATTCACAAAGAGAACAAGCTGTATGCGGGGCGCTGGAACTGCTCGCAGTGCCATGCGCCGCAGGCGACGAACGACCTGGTCGACAGCAACAGCTTCAAACCGGTCTTTACCAGCGAAGACGGCGCGCAGCGCTCTTCGTGGGACGAATCGAAATGGCTCAAGGATATCGATACGACAAAAGCGGGCAAATAAGAGGATGGAAAGAAGGGAGCTCTTCGGATTTCTCTCCTCCTCTGTCCAAAAGGCCGGGAAGCATGACGCGAAGCGTGTTGTGCTGCGGCCGCCCTATTATGAAGACGAAGATGCTTTTGCCACAGGGTGCCGGACATGCGACGGGGCATGCGCCGCGTTGTGCCAAGAGCAGATTATCGTTATCGGAGCGGACAAAACTCCCCGGCTGGATTTCACGGACCGTGGCTGTACATACTGTGATGCCTGTGCGGAAGGTTGCCCCGAGGATGTACTCTCGGTCGACCGTCGCCGGTTGATTGACGCGGTTGTCGTTATCGATCAAGCGCGCTGTCTCAGCTGGCAGGGAGTAATGTGTTTTTCCTGCAAGGAGCCGTGCATGGATGACGCGATCGATTTCAAGGCGATGTTCATGCCCGAAATCAACGACAAGTGTACGAGCTGCGGATTTTGCATCGGGCGGTGCCCCGCCGATGCTATCGATATTGTAAAGGGTGTTTGATGCGTTATCTTTTTTTTCTTTTTCTCTGCGTTTCGGCGCTTTTCGGTGCGAAAATGGCGGAAGCGGAGTCGGTCTATGCCGTACCGTCAGGTATCGTCACCGACATTCTCTACAGCGACGCGAAGCTTTACGTGGCGACGGAGAGCGGAAAGATCGAGGTTTTCGATACCCGGACGAAGAAGCGGATCGAGACGGTGTCGCTTGGAAAAATCGAGGATTTCATGGGCGATGAGGTCGATTCGAAGATTTTCTCGATCGACCGTATCGGCGGGACACTGCTGATCCTTTCACAGGATTCCGGCGGTTACAGCCGGATCCATCTTTTCCGGGACGGAAAACTCGTTGAGCTGATCGGCCGCGGCGACCGGCTCAATATCGTCAAAGCGAAATTTATCGATGAAAAGACGGTCCTTCTGGCTTTGATCAGTGACGATATCATCTCTTATGACATCGCCGGCAAAAAACGAAAATGGACGGTCCAGGCGTCGATGTCGAAGTTTTCCAGTTTCGCGCTCGACAATGATCGCCGCCGCGTAGCGGTGGCGGACGAAAGCGGCGAGGTCCATCTGCTTTCGACCGGGGACGGAAAGACGGTGCGTGTGCTCAAAGGCCAGAACGTCGACAATATTTTCGGTATCGATTTCAAAGGCGACATCGTTCTCACGGGCGGACAGGACAGGCGCGCGGCGGTCTATGATGTCCGGTCCGGCACGGCGTACTATAGGATGTCCGACTTTTTCGTCTACGGTGTCGGCCTCAGTCCAAGCGGAAAGATTGCGGCGTATAGCAGCGATATTAACAATAACGTCACGTTGTTCGATACAAAGACACGGGTTGAAGTCGGGAAATACAAATCCAACGCCGCGATCGTCAACGGGATCGTGTTCGTCGATGAAAATGCTTTTTTTGTCAATACCAGTTCGCATGAAGTCCGCTATTACAAGGTCCGTTGAACGTGAAAAAGGAGAGAATATGATCGAATTTACCCAGAGCGAGTTTTTGGTCGAAACGGAGGTCCCGCACGACGAATTGATTATTTCGCGTACGGACCTGCACGGACGCATCACCTATGCCAACGAGACGTTTTGCGCCATCAGCGGATACGAGGAGCATGAGCTGATCGGAAAACCCCACAGCATCGTACGCCATCCTGACATGCCCTCATCCGTCTTCACCGAATTGTGGGAGACGATCCGTCAGAAGAAACAGTGGAAAGGTGTCGTGAAAAATATGCGAAAAGACAGCGGATTCTACTGGGTCGAAGCACTCGTGTCGGGGGTCTACAGAAACGGGGAGCTGGTGGAGTTCAAATCGCTGCGTACGCCGGTCGATTATGAAACGAAGCTCTATCATCAACGCCTTTACGATAAAATACGCAAAGAACAGGGCGAAAAACAACGAACGGTTATCTACCGATAAAGGATTGCTATGAATATCTCGAGTATCGTCGTTCAGACACGACCGGAATTTCTCGACAGTGTTGTCGCCGCGTTGCAGGCGAGCGAAGCGTGCGATTATCATTTTCACGACGAAAAAGGGCGGATTATCGTCACCATTGAAGGTGAAAGTGTCTCCGAGGAGTTGTCGAAGCTGCGCGTCATCGAGGCGATTCCGCACGTGATCGCCGCGGATATGCAGATGGCCTACAGCG